>JAQVLS010000167.1 GCA_028704035.1 Desulfotomaculaceae bacterium
ATCTGATCAGTCTTGTCTTCAATAGTCATCAGGATTAACTTTGTCTGGTTTTCGGCGCTGACAATCCGGCGCGCGTTGACCAGCATCATTTTGCGGCCGATGCCGGGAAAATCATGATCGACCTTGAAATCTTCGAACAAAACATTTTCAGGGATTATTTCCTCCAAAAGGACCCGTAACTCCGGTATGTCCCACTGCCCGTTGCCAAGATTAAAAATATTCCTGCCCAGTGTTTCCTCAGGTGTAACCATGAAGGTCTGATAGAAAGCCTTATTCACCGATCTTATGCGCAAACCGTCGTCCAGTACCAGGAGAGGTTCCTGCACCGTCTCCACAATCGCTTCCGCGTATATACGGGCTTCCTGGGACTGCTCAAGGATTTCTTTGATGATACTAATATCGACAAATGTGATCACAACTCCGTCTATTTTATTATCTATGGTCCTGTATGGACGGATTTGCACGGAATACCAGCAGCCATGCCTGCTGTCCTGCATCTCCAGCTCTGTGCTGATCAGGGTTTCGTTTACTTCCAGGATCGCCTGCTCCAAGTTGTTGAAGTTTAGGTTGATATCGGTAATGGGGCGGCCGGCGTCAGTAGCAATCAGGCGCAATGTTTTTTCCGCAGAGTGATTGAAAAGCCGGATATTTAAATTGCCGTCAAGCATAATAACCGGAATATTGACGCTGCGAAACAGGTTTTGTAAATCACTGCTGATTTTGACCAATTCAATGTTGCGGTTTTGCACTTCATCATTTAAGGTCATCAATTCTTCATTGGATGACTGCAGCTCTTCCTTGGCGGTTCCCAGTTCTTCATTCATGCTTTGCAGCTCTTCGTTGCTGGATTGGATTTCTTCGTTAGCGGCGCGGAGGGCTTCATTTGTTAACTCATGCTGTTCTACAACGGATTTAAGGTACTCTTTTGTGGCGGCAAGCTCATGTTCCAGAGCAATTAGCCGGTTACTTTCGTCATACGGTGCCGCCTGTTGTGATTCCGCCGCTACGCCGCCTGCTTTCTCCCCCGGCGGCAGGTCTTGCGAGATTGGTTTTTCAAATAATACCAGAAAATATTTTTCGCCGTGCGGCTCGCCGAAAGGGATCACGTCTATATTGACACGTTCGGAGGGGCCGTTGTTAACAACCCGCAAGCCTTCCTTTCTTACCGGGACACTCTCCTCCCTGGCCTGTTTAATGGCGCTGTGCAGACCGAGCGACAAACCGTCACGGGCCATCTTTAACAGCTTCAGGCTCGGCGTCCCAGACGCGGGCTCGAGATAATAGCCGGTGCGGCCGCGGAACTGAATAATTTCCAAATCGCTATTAACAACAACGCCGGCCGGGGTATACTGGTTCAGTATTATACGATTGGCTTCCTCCAACACTTTAAATTTAGGCTCAACGGCATGGCTGATTTTGCTGGTTTTCTCGTGGCATTCTACTGTAGCCGCCGCGTAATCGGCGGCTGCCAGCTCGGTTATTATAGGAGTATGGACGGCTTTTTTTGAATAAATCTTGTGCTTTTTGTCCTCCAGATTAAAAAGGTTGGAAAAAGCGCCAACTGACTCGGAAGACCCCAGGAAAAGAAAACCTTTCTGATTAAGGGCATAATGGAAAGTAGGAAAGATTTTCTTTTGCATAGCCCGTCCGAAATAAATAATCGCATTTCGGCAGCTGATCAGGTCCAGCCTGGAGAAAGGCGGATCATTGGCCATGTCCTGCCTGGCGAAAACGCACATGTCACGGATACTCCTGCCGATCTGGTAACCCGTATCAACCACTGTAAAAAAGCGGCAGAGACGCTCGGGCGAAACGACAGCCTTAATGCTTGCCGGGTATACGCCTGACCGCGCCTTCTTAATGAGAGTCTCGTTGGTGTCCGTAGCAAAAATTTGTATCTGAGTATTGACAGCGACATCCCCTAAAGATTCAATCAACAAAATCGCTAAGGAATAGGCCTCTTCGCCAGTCGAGCACCCCGGTACCCACACCCTGACATGCTCACCCGGCTGCTTGTTTTTCATGACAGCCGGGAAAACCATACTTTTTAGAGTTTCAAATGCTTCTTGATCCCGGAAAAAGCTGGTGACATTGATCAGCAGGTCTTGATACAGTTCCTTGACTTCCGCCGGGTTATCCTGCAGGAAAATTACATAGTCGCCCAGCTTTTCTATCCTGTGCATGACCATGCGTCGCAAGATGCGACGCTTAATGGTCAGATCTCTGTACATGGAGAAATCTGTGCCGCTTGCTATGCGCAGCATGGCAAATATTTGTTTGAGTTCAGCGGCCCCATCAGAAAATAAATTGCCGTTTTCTACTGCTATGTCGTTGAAGGCAGTAGAACAGGCGATTTTTGCTAGTTCACCGGCTATTTTTTGCGGGGTCAGGATATAGTCAACAACTCCGGCAGCGACTGCATTGAGCGGCATGCCATCAAATCTGGCTGTTTGTGGTTTTTGGGCAAAAGTAATGCCGCCCGCGTTTTTGATCTCTTTCAATCCCCTGCAACCGTCAGCGGCAGTCCCCGACAAAATTACTCCGATGGCCCTGCCGCCTTGATCTTTTGCCAGTGATTCCAGGAAATAATCAACCGGCATGAACGGCCGGGCAATATCCGCCCGGGGCAAAAGGTTTAGGAGCCCATTAGACACGCACATGGCCTTGCCCGGCGGAATAATATAGACACAGTCTGGTTTCAATACTGTTTTATCTTTAACCTCGCTGACCGGCATAGAAGTGCTCTTGGAAAATATTTCGGATAACATGCTCTTGTGGCTGGGGTCAAGGTGCTGGACAAGCACAAAGGCCATACCGGTGTCGTCGGGCAAATTTTCAAGGAGCTGCTTAAAAGCCTCCAAACCACCGGCAGAGGCGCCGATGCCGACAACAGCGCAGGATTTTTTTCCTAACCGCTGATCACCGGCGCATTCTCCTGCGACATCCTCGCAGGTGCTTTCTTCAGGCAACTTCTCCTGCCCCCCATCCTTTGCAATTTTATTTTTATGTCCTGACTTTTTCTCCGCCAACTTCTTACCCCACCTTATATAGTAATAGTCCGTCATTACGACATCACCTTGGTATTTGATACATATCGGCAAATCCCTTTAGAGAATATATCGAAATTTGTCTAATAAATATTTATTTAAAAAATCAAAAACCAGGAGAGTTAATTCTTGGCACCACCCCTCTTGCGTAATTTAATTTTATTGAATTCATGCTTAAAATCTGATAACCCATTTTTGCATGCATTTGTCTGCTGCTTACCGGAAAAAATAACGTAGATATTTGTTCCTGTGTCCCGCGCTATAACGGATAAGTAGGTGAAATAATTTGAGTGACCTCGGCAGTCTGTTTAACCCCAAGTCGGTGGCTATAATCGGAGCCTCCAAATCACCCGGCAAAATAGGCAATGTTATTGTAAAAAATATGATCAACTGCGGTTATAACGGCAAAATTTTACCTGTCAACCCCAGAGAGTCTGAAATAGAAGGACTGCAGTGTTATCCTTCCGTGGACAAAATACCGGAAGCGGCAGAAATGGCGGTCTTATCTGTGCCGGCGGTAAAATCGCTGGAGATTGCTGAAGTATGCGGCAAGCAGGGCTTTAAGTACCTTGTGGTAATTACCGCCGGCTTTAAGGAAACCGGTAAAGAAGGACTCGCGCTGGAACGAAAGCTGCTGGAGATTTGCCGCAAACATCAGATGAGAATGCTCGGGCCCAACTGCGTGGGCGTTATGGATACCCATGCGCCGATCAACGCTTCATTTGCCGCAGGATTTCCCCTGCCAGGAGAGATCGCCTTTATCTCCCAGAGCGGCGCTATGGTCCTGTCCATTCTGGACTGGAGCTATAAGGTGGGTCTGGGTTTCAGCAAGTTTGTCAGCTTGGGCAACAAAGCCGATCTAACTGAAGCAGATTTTATTGAAGACGCCGCCGCAGACCCCAATACAAAGGTTATACTTTGTTATATTGAAGATGTGGAAAACGGACCTCACTTCCTGGATGTGGCCAGGCGGGCCAGCAGGAAAAAGCCTGTTATTATATTAAAATCCGGGACCAGCCAGGCAGGAGCGCAAGCTGCTTCTTCCCATACCGGCGCCCTGGCCGGCAGTGACCTGGCCTACGAAACGGCCTTCCGGCAGAGCGGCGTGATCCGGGCCAGGAACAT
>JAQVLS010000168.1 GCA_028704035.1 Desulfotomaculaceae bacterium
CAGAATGGGAGGAAATGAAATGCCGATCACGGAAATATTGTCGCGCAATGCCAGGTTATATGGCCAGGAGTTATGCCTGACGGAGATTAACATGGATCTGCAGGAAAGCCATAATTTCACCTGGAAGGAGTATGAACTGATTGAGAACAACCCCGCCGGCGAATACCGCAGGGATATGACCTGGCAGGTTTTTGATGAGAAAGCAAACCGGCTGGCCAACCTGCTGCTCAAAAGAGGAATTAAAAAAGGGGATAAGGTAGCCATACTTTTAATGAACTGCCTGGAGTGGCTGCCGATTTATTTTGGCATCCTAAAAACTGGTGCTGTTGCAGTACCGTTGAATTTTCGCTACACGGCCGAGGAGATAAAATATTGTCTGGATTTATCCGACACCGTCGCCTTGATTTTCGGGCCCGAGTTTATCGGCCGGGTAGAAACGATTTATGACCAGATACCTAATGTGAGGATGCTATTTTTTGCCGGTGAAAACCGGCCTTCTTTCGCTGAAAACTACGACCGGCTTACGGCCAATTGTTCCTCTGAAGCGCCGCAGATTAAACTTGCAGACGAAGATGACGCGACTGTATATTTTTCCTCGGGGACCACCGGGTTTCCCAAAGCAATTCTGCATGCGCACCGGAGCCTGGTGTCGGCCTGTTATACGGAAAAGGAACACCATGGTCAAAAACGGGAAGATAACTTCTTGTGTATTCCGCCGCTTTACCATACCGGCGCCAAGATGCACTGGTTCGGCAGTTTGCTGGCGGGGAGCAAAGCTGTATTGTTGCGCGGAGTCAAGCCGGAATGGATCCTCAAGACAGTCTCGGAAGAAAAAATCACCATTGTCTGGCTGCTGGTCCCCTGGGCCCAGGACATCCTGGACGCCATTGAAAGAGGAGATGTGCGGCTGGAAGATTATCAACTTTCCCAGTGGCGGATGATGCATATCGGGGCGCAGCCAGTGCCGCCCAGCTTGATTCACCGCTGGAAAAAATATTTCCCCAACCATCTTTATGATACGAACTATGGTCTAAGTGAATCTATCGGTCCCGGATGTGTCCACCTGGGCACTGAGAATATTCACAAAGTGGGCGCTATCGGCATTCCGGGTTGCAATTGGGAAACCAAGATTATCGATGAGAGCGGACGTCCTGTAGCCCGGGAGCAGGTAGGCGAATTGGCTGTCAAGGGACCGGGTGTGATGAAATGCTACTATAACGACCCGGAAGCGACTGCGGCAGTAATTAAAGATGGCTGGTTATTTACCGGGGATATGGCCCGCATGGATGAAGACGGTTTTATTTATTTGGTAGACCGGAAAAAAGATGTGATTATCAGTGGCGGAGAGAATATATATCCGGTGCAGATTGAAGATTTCCTGCGTGCGCACGACGCCGTCAAGGATGTGGCAGTCATTGGGTTGCTGGACGAGCGTGTGGGTGAAATAGCGGCGGCGGTCATAGAAGTAAAACCGGGCTGCCGGTGCACGGAAGAAGAAATAAATACATTTTGTGCTGCACTGCCTCGTTATAAACGCCCGCGAAAAATCATTTTCGATAAAGTACCGCGTAATCCCACCGGCAAGATTGAAAAACCGCGTTTAAGGGGAAAATACGGCGCCATAAGCTTGGTGGCGGCTCAAACGGAAGGGTAAATATAATTATAATAGACAAGGGATTCTTGCTGATACAGGTAAGAATCCCTTATATTTTTGAACCCGGCTTAATGCCGAGCCGTCAAATGATATAAAAGGCTAAAATTTGCTTGCTTTTAAGGAGAATAAACCTTGTCCTGGTAAAATTTAATATATATACTCGAAGTGTAAGATTTTATGGAGTTTAAATAATTAATTTGTTTTTACGTTTTGGGGTTGTATATATTAGTTGAGCAGCTAAAAAATATTACGAAGGAGTTGGTGAGAATGAAGAAAAAGATTATCATCGCACTATTGACGGCGGCTGTTGTGCTGACGGTAGCTATGGCCGCGAGCGCCACTACAGGCGCCAAACAGATTGAGGCTACATACCGGAACATCGTGATTATGACCAACGGCAATGTGGTCTCCCCGGAACCTGGTATGGGAGAGCCGTTTATTTTAACCAGTGAAGGAAGGACATATGTACCAATCAGGCTGGCGGCAGAGGCCCTGGGACTTGACATCGAATGGGTGGACTGGCTCAACGCGGTGAAAATAACCGGATCAACTTCTTCGGCTGAATTTGAGGCCCTTAAGGCTGAAAACGCCGACTTGAAAGCCCAGTTGCAAGCTTATCAGAACAAGAAGGGAAGTACAGCCCTGCGCGACTTGGAAGATGATTTGCTTTACTACTACGACAAACTGAAAGACGTTAAGATTGAAAATATCATTCTGGACGGTGCTAAAGATGACGTTGGTGTCCAGATCAAAATCGACCTGGATGAATTTGCGGGCAAGTGGAAGAAGCTGTATGACAATGACATCAAGGGATGGATTGAAGATCTGGTGGGTGATATTCAGAACGAATTTTCAAAAGACACGATTGTCAGTGGAAAAATAATAGACATTGACAGCAGGGACGTTTTGGTTAAATTTAATAAAATCGGCAAAAGCAGTCCCAGGGTAACTTTTTATGACGATAGCTACCGGGGCGGGGGTTCAGACGCAAGTGTTATTGAGAAGGATATTAAAGGTAATGGTTATGATGTCGGTGGTATAGATTTCACCGTGACTGATATTTCTTACGATGAGGATGAAGAGGAAATCTCGTTAAGACTCGGAGCGGATTACAATGCGGTTAGCTACTGGGGTGATTTGGATTACCGCTACGACATAAAGCCGGACGTGATAGATATTTGCGAGGATATTGCAGACACTTTCGGTAATAAGGGGTTTGAAGTTAAAACCGTAATTATTGATTTCCGGAATAATAACAATGTAAGGTTGGACAGTTATGATTATGATGTAGATCGCGGCAGGCTGTTTTAGCAATACCGACACCAAGCTGGAAACAGTTTGGCGGGCAAGAATAGCAAGAAAATTAACGCCTTACCTGAATTTTATAAAAAAAGAGGGGGCATAATGGTTGATAGGCTGACGTAGCAAGTTAGAAAAGGTGGGCGTGTTGGAGTCAATACTTTCCCTCGCGGGCGTAATCGTCAAATACAATCATATTGTAATCGCACTTTTGGGCGGTATTTTAACCTGGTCTCTTTTTAGAGCAAGCGACAAGTATAAGGACAAAAAGTATAAGGAAATAATACTGCTTCAATTTTTGAACGAGACGTATTGTATCAGTGAGAAGGATCTCTTCATCGAAGACGATTTGTGGGTTTTTAGAATTGATTTAAATAACCTGAAAGTAATGCTGCACAATAATTTTTTCAACCCGGTTAGACATAGAAAACTAATATATGAATTAATGGAGCTGTATCGTTGGATAGTGAACCATGATGAGGTGGCAAATATAAACAACCTGGCCTTGATAATCAAGGGGGAAACTCCAGTCAGAGAACAGGTCTTGTTTTACAGCAACGAAGTCAGAAAGAAAATTTTGCGAGTCAGGGAATTGATAGAACAATATTTTCCTGAAACAGCCAAGGAACATGAAAAGTGTTAAAGCCCCGGCAGTGTTAAGCCGGGGCGTTTGTCTATGGCGATGAATGCCGCTTAGGTGAGAGCCCTTTTAGCCCTATAGTTTCTTTATGAGTTTGCAAATTTTAGCGGATGTTATACAAGCATTTTAGACCACACGTTCATGTCTTCAAAATCTCCACTGATGTTACAGTTGTTAACTAGTATGCCGTTAAAGCTGTATCCGGCGCCGGCGAACACCTTGTTCATCCCTATCGAATTGCTGCGGGCAATGGTATACAGACACCGGTACCCTTCACTTTCCAGACGGGATTCCATCTGGGAAAGGAGGCAATTTGCCAGACCGTGCCCTCTCCACACGGGAAGGGTGGCAAAGTCCGTCATCTCCGCATTTTTCTGTGACCGGTTAGTTTCTGCTGAGGACGCGGCTACCAGTTTACCGTTATGCCAGGCCGTTATATAGCAGGCACCGCTGTCCATTGTATGCTTAATGTAATCAGGATCGGAAACCGGGAAAGGGTACGTGGGGAAAACCCTGCTGAACAACCTGGCCAGATCCGCACAGTGCTCCCGCTGTGCCCATTTAGACGTTATC
>JAQVLS010000169.1 GCA_028704035.1 Desulfotomaculaceae bacterium
AAAGAAGACATATACTCCTCCGTATCAATGAAAGGCTTACTCGCCTTGGTGGCGGGGGCGCTGGCTACCAAACTGAACGGGGACGGCCTGAACCTGATGAACATGAGCCCCGAGATCATATTCGGCCTGACTGCAGGTAGCATGATGGGAATTCTCCTCCTGCGCGGCAGACCCTGCGGGCCGGTGATGGCTGCCGCGGTCACAGCTGTATTCTATAAGTTATTTAGTTTTTTCACTTAAATAGCAATCCCGCACCACTTCAGTAGTGACCATAAGTTATTAACGCAGCGTTCTAAAAATTATTATCTGGATAAATAATATTATCGGCACACCCAGGACAAAAATTAATTTTTTGGTTTTATGTTTGAAGATATGCATACCCATATAAATGCCCAGGGAGCCACCTGCCGCGGCAAGCATGAGCAGCCTGATTTCAGGCACCCTGTATTTATGGGCGCGGGCCATAGCTTTGTCATAGCACATGATTAAAAAACAGATAATATTAATGGCGATGATGTAGATTAACAAAGATAAAACCTTCTTTACTTGAGACTTTTGCGGGCGTCATGCATAGAAGAAATACCTTATGCCCAGACTAAGGTCATGGGAATAATAGCTGTGCATGGCGGGCTTGATACAAGCCGGGAAAAACAGTATCTAGAAATTCTCCAGGAGGCTGCCCTGCGGGGGCATGAACTCCTGTCAAAAAACCGAATCCAAGCGCTGGAAGCCGTCCTGCGGGTGCTGGAGGAATCATCCAAATTTAACTGCGGCTATGGCTCAGTGCTTAATTTTGACGGTGTCGTGGAAATGGATGCCGCCATCATAGATGGTGTATCCAGCCGTTTTGCCGCTGTCGCCGCTATCCGGGATGTCCAGCACCCTGTTTCAGTGGCCAGGGCGTTGATGGAAAAGACGTCTAGTGTCATCCTGGCCGGAGAGGGCGCTGTTAAATTTGCCCGTAAACAGGGTTTCCCAACGGCAAACTGTGTTTCTGACGAGCAGCGCGAGGCCTGGCAAAAAGCCAGGAAAAGCCTGGCTCGCGGTGAGAAACCGGCCCAAAACCTGTACACCGGCCTGGCTTATTACGGTGACACGGTCGGGTGCGTCATATGGGACGGCGCGGGACTCGCTGCGGCGTCATCTACCGGCGGCTGTTTACTGAAGACACCGGGACGGATTGGGGATACTCCAAGCCTGGGCGGCGGTATTTTCGCCTCAAAAACAAGCGCTGTCGTGTGCACGGGTATCGGTGAAGCTTTTAGAGAAACCCTGACCGCGAAATATGTTGATGAAAAAATTGCCGGGGGCAGCGAGCCCCAGCAGGCCATAAAATCAGCCCTCAGGAGACTGCATGAGCAAAAAAAAGCTGAAGGCGGCATCCTGGCTGTTGACGCCCGGGGCAGGGTCGGCTCTGCTTTCAACGCCGGCCAGTTCCCGGTAGTGGTCGTCGTTGACGGTAAATTGCTGGATAATTATCAGCCGGGTAACCTGCGCCAGGAGCTTTCAGTCCACTAGAAAAAAATCACCTTTTCTGCTTTTAAGTAACCGATTAAAGATTAACACATTAAGGTATTTTTAGCCATTCTTTGATCCTAACAACCCCCCCCTACTAAATTTTACAAAGCTAAAACCTCCTTGCGGCGGTTTTAGAAACCAGATCCTCCGGTTTATTCTGCCTTTTATCATCCCAGCAGGTCTATCAGCTCATTGTGGGTGTTCAGCAGGTTTTTCATTTTAGCCAGCCGTTCAACGGCAATACTCTGTTCACTGACCCCGGTAAGCATTTCTTTTACGGAATCAATTTTATTCTGGTTTTTTCTAATAGCATCCAGCAGTTCGGCTCTGTTCATGATCATTAAGAAATAAAGACATTATTATTTTATTAGTACATGATTAACAATCAATTATTTTTTCATAAAATAATTATGAGAAGGTTAAAGACCCCTGGCTTTTTGCCAGAGGTCTGGTTTTAACTGATATGTTTTGTTTGACCCATTTGTCCCATGTTAGCAGGTTGGAAAGTATTGATCATCGTTTCGGTTGTCATATCTTTCATTGTCGGCACCTGATAATATCCTTTTTGATTCATAAAATTCCACACCTCAAAAGCCTGTTCAGAACAGTTCATAGCGCCCTGCTGTACCATTCGCCTCAAGAGAGGATCTGCGAATTCAAGCGAAGCTGTCATCTTGAGCACGGCTGATGACTTGTGCATACCCAGCATCCCGCTGGCAATATCCCTGTCGTCAATTTCATCAGCTGAAATATTAGGCGCCACGGAACCCGGGTTTTGTAACCCATATGAGGGGCTTACATTACCAATTTTGCGGTAAGGAATTGCTTCTCCCCTGCCCCGCTGGCTGATGGCATTAACCATATTGTTGTATTCCTGGTAGGCAAAATTAATTTGGTTGTCTAGGATGTTTTTGAGCTGGTTGTCTTTCACGTGAGGACGGTACAATTGCAGCTGGTTAATGCCGTCGATTGTGTGTGTGAGGATCTCGTGTAGCTCCATTGTTTCATGGGCGCCAAGATTAGCAGGCATAATATAATATCCCTCCTATTATTTTTATGCCAGTATTATGCTGCTAATCGGCCATTGTTATTCAGGGACAGTCCCCTGTACCAAAGTACGAGGGACTGTCCCTTGTACTTTGGTACAGGGGACAGTCCCTCTGATCACTAAAAAAATTTTTTCCACCAGGGCAGCTGTTCATTTTTTTGTTTTTGCTCTTCCCGGTACTTACTTTCATTTTCATCAAACATCTGGCCGTATGCTTCTTTGATCCGTTGGAACGGGTCAACCCCGGCGTTATTGTTATTTTCCTGCTGCGGGGCGTCCGGTATTGCTGTCGGCTCTGTATATTCGGTATTTAAAATTTTATCAAAGGTGTCCCGGATGTGCTGGACAGGCTCGTCCCGCCGCGCTTCTTCCAGGCTGTCAATATTATATTTAACATCGTCTTTAAAATTAGTTCTGCTTTCCAAGCCTTCTTTGATTTTCCGGATTGGTTCGTTCCGCAGCTCATCTTCCAGAGAGCTGATGCTGGCCTGGGTTTGATCTTCATTGTTCAGTATCTCATCGTAACTGTCTCTAATACGCTGGATCGGATCATCCATCAGACCGTCCTGCGAGGGATTAATGCCAAGTTCGGCGTTATATTCATTATCCAGTCTTTGATGGTAACTATCCTTGATATGCTGGACAGGATTTTTATCCAATGCTTCGTCCAGGGCGTCTCTGAATAATTTAACCAGGCCGGTCCGCTCTTTTCTTTTGGGCCCGTTACCTCCGTCCATACCCTCAAGCCCTTTCAATATAATATTTGTTTCTTCATTTCTTTATTATATTGCCTAATTCCTGCCGGTTATATTCGCGCCTTCAGCACCGATCATGGCATCTATTTCAGCCGCTATTTTTAATCACGGTATTTTATCCATATATTCCCCCCTTAAAATAGGCATAACTTTTATTTTTAACGGTTCAGACAAATCTTTTATCTTCTTATCGTCTATTTTTAAAATATCGATAGTATCGAGTTTTACCAGCTGCGCCAGTTCCCTCGCCGTCAAGCCTTGATTTTTCCGCAGTTCTTTTACTTTCTTGTTTTTTATGCCAAACCTGAAAATATCAATCCCTCCTCTTTTGAAACTGCACCCTGTCGGCGCATTTTATACCAATTATACCAAATCCAATACAAATTAGGCGATAAATGTTTAGGTGCCGAATTTTCATACACTGCTATGAAGCTTGCGAGTTACAGCAAATGAAAATGATTTGAGCTCGCAAAGAAAGGTGATTTTTATTGCCTTATAGAATTTTAGGTTATCAATATTAATTATATATAGTATTAATGGAGGAGAAAAAGATGTCGGAGGTTTTTTCCGCAGATGTGGTCAAGGCGGCTTTCATTCGTTCGGACGGAGAGTGTGAATGCACAAAAAGCAATCATAAACACTCGGGCAGGTGCAATAACCTCATGATCTACAGTATGAGGGGGATGGACCTGCCCGGCGGCTGGGAAACTGATCGGGTTAACAGCGACAGCCCGCCTGTCGCTGTTAACTGCCGCATAATTTGCATGGATTGCTTTAAGGCAGATAAATAGCAGACATTCCGTAGCCTTTATGAAACACATCTAAAATTACTAACCAT
>JAQVLS010000170.1 GCA_028704035.1 Desulfotomaculaceae bacterium
ACCCAGCACCGGTTCTACTTCCTGGAACATATTAAACGGGAAAACCGCTTCTTTTACACCGTAATGGGGGATTTTTTTGGTGGTCAGGCTTTTAATGGAAAAGTTTTTACCGGTTTCGACCGCCAGCATGATTTCTGTGGCAATCCTGGCCATTGAAATGCTGCATACTTTTGAAACCAGAGGAACTGTCCTGGAAGCCCGTGGGTTGGCTTCCAGCACGTAAACCCGGTCGCCGGCAATAGCGTACTGCATATTCATCAGCCCCACCACGTTCAGCTCTCTGGCGATCTCCCTGGTATACCCCACAATGGTTTCAATGTGCCGGTCAGAGATGCTGATCGGCGGGATCACGCAGGCCGAGTCTCCGGAATGGATGCCGGCCAGTTCGATATGCTCCATAACCGCCGGCACATAGGCGTCAGACCCGTCGGCGATGGCGTCGGCCTCCACTTCTATAGCGTCTGTCAAAAATCTGTCGATCAGGATCGGCCTTTCCGGCGTTACCCCCACCGCAGCCGCCACATACCGGCGGAGCATCTCCTCATCGTAAACTATTTCCATGCCGCGGCCGCCCAGGACATATGAGGGGCGGAGCATCAAAGGATAGCCGATGCGGTTGGCGATAGCCAGCGCTTCTTCAATATTCACCGCCATACCTGACTCCGGCATGGGGATACCGAGTTGATCCATGATCCGGCGGAAACAGTCGCGGTCTTCGGCCAGGTCAATTGTTTCTGGTGTAGTCCCGAGGATCCGCACGCCGGCTTTTTCCAGCTCAGCGGCGATATTCAGGGGAGTCTGCCCGCCAAACTGGACGATTACCCCCAGCGGCTTTTCTTTTTCGTAAATGCTCAGGACATCTTCCACCGTCAGCGGTTCAAAATATAGCTTGTCTGATGTGTCATAGTCGGTGGAAACGGTTTCCGGGTTGCAGTTGACCATAATGGTCTCATAGCCCAGATCGCGCAGGGCGAAAGCCGCATGCACGCAACAATAGTCAAATTCAATGCCCTGGCCGATCCGGTTCGGGCCCCCGCCCAGGATCATTATTTTTTGCTGATCGCTGGACACAGTCCGGTCCGGCGCGTTGTAAGTGGAAAAATAGTAGGCCGCGTTTTCGACGCCGCTGACCGGTATGGCTTCCCATCCTTCAACTGCTCCTATAGCGATCCGGCGCCGGCGGATTTCTGTTTCCGGCAGGTTTAATAGCATCGCTAAATAGCGGTCGGCAAAACCGTCTTTTTTCGCCTGGAGCAATAGTTCATCCGGCAGGCGCTTATTTTTAAACTTTATAATCTCTTCCTCCAGGAGGACGAGCTCTTTCATCTGCTGAATGAACCAGGGCTTGATGTGGGTCAGGCGGTAAAGGCGCTCAATATTAGCCCCTTTACGTAGTGCCTCGTACATAATAAACTGTCGTTCACTGGAAGGCTCCGCCAGCATCGCCAGCAGTTCATCCGGGGAGCAGAGATTGAAGTCTTTGGCAAACCCCAGACCGTAACGGCCAATTTCCAGAGAGCGAATGGCTTTCTGAAATGCCTCCTTATAGTTTTTGCCGATGCTCATCACTTCACCGACGGCGCGCATCTGTGTCCCCAGTTTGTCCAAAGAGCCGGGAAACTTTTCAAAAGCCCAGCGGGCAAATTTGATTACGACATAATCACCGGAGGGGATATATTTATCGAGGGTCCCCTCCCGCCAGTAGGGGATTTCATCCAGGGTCAGACCGGCAGCCAGCATGGAAGAGATCAGGGCGATGGGAAAACCGGTAGCCTTGGAAGCCAGGGCTGACGAACGGGATGTGCGCGGGTTAATTTCTATGATCACCACCCGGCCGGTTTTAGGGTCGTGGGCGAACTGGATATTGGTCCCGCCAATGATATCAATGGCCTCCACAATGTCGTAGGCATACTCTTGCAGCCGCTGCTGCAGCTGGGGGGCAATCGTCAGCATTGGGGCCGAGCAAAAGGAATCCCCGGTGTGCACACCTATAGCGTCAATATTTTCAATAAAGCAAACGGTAATCATCTGGTTTTTGGCGTCCCGCACCACTTCCAGCTCCAGCTCTTCCCAACCCAGGACCGATTCCTCAATCAGGATCTGCCCCACCAGGCTGGCGGCAATACCGCGGCCGGCAACATTTCTCAACTCTTCAACATTATAAACCAGTCCGCCGCCGGTACCCCCCATAGTATAGGCGGGTCGGATAACCACCGGATAGCCGAGCTCAAGAGCGATATTCTCGGCTTCTTCCACGCTGTAAGCCGGTTTACTCAGGGGCATTTCAATGCCCAGCCGGTTCATGGTCTCCTTAAAGACGATGCGGTCTTCACCGCGCTCAATGGCGTCAATCTGCACACCAATAACTTCGACGCCGTATTTCTCAAGGATACCGGCCTTGTACAGCTCTAAACTCAAATTAAGACCTGACTGGCCGCCTAAATTCGGTAGCAGCGCGTCAGGCCTCTCTTTAGCAATTATTTCGGACAGGTTTTTTAAATTCAGTGGTTCAATGTAGGTTACATCCGCGATGCCCGGGTCCGTCATAATCGTAGCCGGATTAGAATTGACCAGGACTATCTGATACCCAAGCTTGCGAAGGGCTTTGCAGGCCTGGGTGCCGGAATAATCAAATTCACAAGCCTGCCCGATGATGATCGGCCCTGAACCAATGATTAGGATCTTGTTGATGTCGGTTCTTTTTGGCATATCCATCCTCCTAAAATGCACAAAATACTCTTTCGTCTTTTTGTAAAAGGTTTGTCAAGCGTATATTATATCAAAAAAACAATAAGTTAGTAAGATGCCTGAATAGGATTATATTCAAACTCAATACCCGGATTGGCCTTGATATGGTTTTAGTCGAATAATCTAAAACGCAAAACCAATGTGTGCTACTTGTCAATATCAGATACAAGGGTCTGGAGGTCAGCGGGCTAAGATACAGGATGCAATTTAATAAAAGGGCGTAAAGATAGCCCCTGGAGGATCGCGCCTCCACGGGCTATTATAACTGTCGGTCAGGGCATTATTCAGCTAGCTTTTCCCGCAGCATGGCATTGACCACGCCGGGATTAGCCTGGCCTCTGGTGGCCTTCATTACCTGGCCGACTAAAAAGCCGATGGCCTGCTCCTTGCCGGACTGAAAATCCGCCACTGATTTTGGATTCTTGTTGATCACTTCAGCAATAATCCGGGTCAGCCGGCCAACATCGGATATCTGGGACAGGCCCTTTTCTTTTACTATTTGCGCCGGCTCTTTACCCTCCTGGAACATGGCCTCAAATACCTCTTTACCGATCTTGTTGCTGATGGAACCTTTCTCAATCAACTTCAGCAGAGAAGCCAGGCCGGCAGGAGTAATCTTCGATTCGCCCAGTTCCATGCCGTAGGCGTTCAGCAGCCGCAAGAGTTCGCCCATAATCCAGTTGCTGATTTTTTTAGCATCCGGGAACCTTTCCAGCGTAGCGTCAAAGAACTCCGCCAGGGCCAGGGAACTGGTTATTACTCCGGCATCGTAAGCCGGCAAGCCATGTTCCGCCACCAGACGCGTCCTGCGGGCGTCAGGCAATTCCGGAATGGTCGCCCGCAAATTTTCAATCCATGCAGTTGTTAATTCAATGGGGGCCATTTCTTGCTCGATAAAACACCTGTAATCCACATTTTCCTTACTGCGCATGGACATGGTGATACCTTTATTTTCTTCCCAGGCGCGGGTCTCCTGGACAACCTTTTCCCCATCCTCCAGGACGCCGATTTGCCTGTCCACTTCATATTCAATGGCCCGCTGTACGGCGCGAAAAGAGTTCATATTTTTTATTTCTGTTTTAACGCCCAGGGCGGCAGTACCTGCCGGGCGCACGGAAACGTTGGCGTCACAGCGCAGGGAACCCTGCTCCATTTTCACATCGGAAACACCTGTGTATTCCAGAATAGCCTTCAGCTTCTCCAGATAGGCTTTAGCCTCGGCGCCTGAGCGCAGCTCGGGTTCCGATACAATTTCTACCAGGGGCATGCCTGACCGGTTATAGTCTACAAATGAAGAACGGGAAGTCATAATTGAGCCGCTTGCATGCACCAGTTTGCCCGGATCCTCTTCGATATGGGCCCTGGTGATGTTAATTCGT
>JAQVLS010000171.1 GCA_028704035.1 Desulfotomaculaceae bacterium
GATTTCATTTTAAATATGCTTAGATTTAAGCCGACATTTCATCAAAAGGTAATTATCTTGTAAAAGGAGATTTTAAAAAGCCACTTTTTCAGTGGTCTCACCCCGTCCCCCTGACACCCCTGATGCCCCTGTTTCCATTTTCACGATCCGTTTTTCCAGCCTGTCAATTTTTTTCTGCAGGCAGAGGATCATTTCCGCTACAGGGTCCGGCAGCAGGTCGTGGCGCAGGTCTATTTCATATTCTTCCCCCGATTCAACCTTCCGTCCGTTCCTGGCCACTACTTTACCGGGCACCCCCACCACCGTACTGTCGGGCGGGACTGCTTTTAAAACCACTGACCCCGATCCGATTTTGGAATTATCCCCAACGGTAAAGGACCCCAATACCTTGGCGCCCGCGCTAACCACCACGTTATTGCCGATGGTCGGGTGTCTTTTTTCTTTCCCCTTGCCCGTACCGCCCAGAGTAACACCCTGGTAAATGGTGACGTTATCTCCCAGCTCGGCGGTCTCGCCGATCACTACACCGGAACCGTGGTCGATAAACACTCCCTCGCCGATTTTAGCACCGGGGTGGATCTCAATACCGGTCAGAAAGCGAGAGATGTGGGATATCAGCCGGGCTGTGACAAACCAGCGACGCCTGTAAAAACGGTGGGCCAGCCTGTGCATAATAATGGCATGAAAGCCCGGATAGCAAAGAATAATCTCCAACGCCGACTTGGCGGCAGGATCCCGCTCCATAACAACCCGAATATTTTTTCGCAGCCCGCTGAACATCAAATTAACCTCCTCAATTTTGCATTGCAGGCAAACATTATAAACTAATTAAAGTAAGACGGTGTGCTCAGATATCTTTCCCCACCGTCCGGCAGGACAGCCACGATTAGCTTGCCCTTGTTTTCCCCGCGCCGCGCCAGATCAAGTGCCGCGAAAACCGCCGCGCCGGAAGATATGCCTACCAGCAGCCCCTCTTCCCTGGCCAGCCGCCGCCCGGTATCGAAAGCTTCCTCGTTGCTCACATTAATTATTTCGTCCACCATGGCTAGGTCCAATACCGCCGGGATAAAGTTTGCCCCGATTCCCTGGATCTTGTGAGATCCGGCCTTCCCCCCCGACACCAGCGGTGAGCCAGCCGGCTCTACCGCAACGATCTTTAATTCCGGTTTACGCACCTTAAGGACCTGGGCAATGCCTGTAATGGTACCGCCTGTGCCCACACCGCCCACGATAATATCTACCTTTCCGTCCGTGTCACGCCAGATCTCTTCCGCGGTAGTCAGCCGGTGAATTTCTGGATTAGACGGGTTCTTAAACTGCTGCGGCATGTAGGAACCGGGTATTTCCCGGGCAAGTTCTTCGGCTTTCTGCACAGCCCCGTTCATCCCGGCGGCCCCCGGCGTCAGCACCAGTTCAGCGCCGTATGCCTTAAGCAGGTTTCGTCGCTCAATACTCATCGTCTCGGGCATGGTTAAAATCAAACGGTAACCGCGTACGGCAGCCACCATTGCCAGGGCGATCCCGGTATTGCCGCTGGTGGGCTCGATGATTATAAAGCCAGGTTTCAACAGTCCCTTTTCCTCGGCTCTCAGTATCATATTATATCCAATGCGGTCTTTGACACTGCCTCCCGGGTTAAAAGACTCTAATTTAACAACCAGGTCAGCGGCCGCTCCCTGCGGCGCCCGCTTCAGCCGGAGCAGCGGGGTATTGCCGATCAAATCAGTAAGGTTGTCTACAATCCCCGACAAGCTTCTCACAGCCTTTCTATTATTTTTATTCTAATAATAATTTCAGCCCCATTGTCAGGGGCTGTTGTGTTATTATGCACCAAGATCAATATAGGCAAATAGGCATTTCGCCCGCGGATGCTTTTTTAGACAACCTCCAGCATCCTCTCCAGGCAGACAAAGGCACGCTCCCTGATCTCCTCCGGCACGCTAACCCTGGGCTCCAGGGTAACCAGGGACTGGTAAATCTTATCAAGAGTGATCTTCTTCATATTTGGGCAGATCAGACTTTGTGAGGCCATATAAAAATGCTTGTCCGGGCAGCGCTTTTTTAGCGGATGAAGTATTCCCATTTCAGTAGCCACTATAAATTCACGGGCCTCGCTCTCGCAGGCAAAATTGATCATTCCAGCGGTGCTGGTCACTTTGTCCGCCAGGGCCACCACCTCCGGCCGGCATTCCGGGTGAACCATTACCAGCGCTTCCGGGTGCTCTTCCTTGGCCTTGAGAACATCCGCGGTGAGCAGATGGTGATGGGTAGCGCAACAACCTTGCCACAGTATCATATCCCTGCCTGTCTTGGTAACAATGTAATGGCCCAAATTTTTGTCCGGAACAAATAGAACCGGCTGGTCTTCCGGCAAAGAAGCTACGACATTGACAGCATTGGCCGATGTGCAGGCGATGTCGCTTTCAGCCTTGACATCAGCGGAAGTATTAACATAGCATACCACCATGGCGTCGGGAATCTCCTGCTTCTTACGCTTCAGCTGTATCGCATCTACCATGTCAGCCATGGGACAGCCGGCGTTTTCATCAGGTAGAACGACGATCTTATCGGGCGAAAGAATAGACGCGCTCTCAGCCATAAAGTGTACGCCACAAAAGACAATCACCTCGGCGTCGGTATTTGCGGCCCGTTGGGACAGGGCCAGTGAATCACCGATAAAATCCGCCACATCCTGCACTTCCGGACGCTGGTAGAAATGTGCCAGGATAACTGCCTTACGTTCTTTTTTCAGTTTAAGTATTTTATCCGATAATTCTTGAATAGTTTTTTGATCCATTTTTCTCAATCCTTTAGCGGTGACATGTCCCGCAGTTTTTCTACAATTGGTTTAATTACTTCGAGAAAATAGTCAATGTCTCCTTCGTTATTATCTTTACCCAAAGTGATGCGCAGTGACCCGTGGGCGTCTTCGGGCGAAACCCCCATTGCCGTCAGCACGTGAGAAGGTTCAAGTGAACCGGTTGTGCAGGCTGAACCAGTGGAAGCCGCAATCCCTTTCATATCAAGGCTTAACAACATGGACTCGCCTTCAATATATTTAAACAGGAAACTGGCGTGATTGGGCAGGCGCCTGATAGGATGGCCGGTCAGTCTGACATCTTCCATACTAGTAAGCCCCCAAATTATTTTATCCCGCAGGCTTATTAACCTGGCGCTTTCGGTCTCCCTATTCTCCATAGTCAGTTCAACCGCTTTGGCCAGCCCCATTATGCCGGGTATATTCTCAGTACCGGCCCGGCGCAGGCGCTCCTGCGCGCCGCCATGAAAGAGGCTCTGCCGCCAGCGTGTCCCCTTGCGGATATAAAGGACACCGGCTCCTTTAGGCCCATAAATCTTGTGCCCTGAAAGGGTCAGCAGGTCCGCCCCCAAGTCTTCTACATTAACCAAAATTTTACCAAAACTCTGCACCGCATCTACGTGAAATATTATCTTACGCTCCCGGGCCAGTCTACCGATTTCATCTGCCGGCATAATCGTACCGACCTCGTTATTGGCGTGCATGATGGTAATCAAAATTGTTTTGTCCGTGATGGCGGCGGCCACGTCATCTACGCTTACCATACCGTACTGATCCACCGGCAGAATTGTGATATCAAAACCTGCCTTACCCAGGGCCTTGACTGCATTAAGAACCGCGTGATGTTCCACGGCGCTGGTGATAATGTGGTTGCCCTTGTTTTTGTTGGCCTGGGCTGCGCCGTGAATAGCCATGTTATCTGCTTCCGTCCCGCCGCTGGTGAACACAATCTCCCCGGCGTCGGCGCCCAGGGCCAGGGCCACTTTTTCCCTGGCCTCCATTACCTTTTTGCGGATTTGCAGACCAAACTGATGGATACTGGAGGGATTACCGAAATTGTCTCCGGTCAGGGATCTGTACATTTCTTCGGCTACTGCAGGGTGAACAGGCGTGGTTCCACTATGATCAAAATAAATACTGCGCACTACCCAAACCTCCTAAACTCTCCGCAATTCTTGCGCATATAAACATAGTAATTTAATCGAAATTATGCATATATCATATGAAAACACTCGGAATTTGTCAACAGTATTCAATTTACAGTTTTATAAACTTTAGACTGAGACTAGTTTGTGTT
>JAQVLS010000010.1 GCA_028704035.1 Desulfotomaculaceae bacterium
TTATCTGCAAAAACCCCGCAGCACTATTTTTTCCAGCCACCTGCTGAATGAGGTGGAAGATATTTTGGAGGACATTCTGCTGCTGCAGGAGGGCCAAAAACGCCTGCACCTGCCGATCACCGACCTGAAAGAATTTGCTGTGGCATTGCGGGGCAAAAAAGAAGTCATCTCTGAACTAACAGCCGGACAGGAGATTTATCATCAGAAAAACATCGGCAAGGATCACAGTTACATAGTGATCAGGCGTAATGCGGCTGATGGCTTACTGAAAAAGAGCGGCGCTGACGGTGTAGAAATCCTTCCGGTAGCGGCAGACGACCTGTGTGTTTACCTTACCACCAGAAACAGGGGAGGGATCGATCATGTCTTTGACCGAAACCAGTCTTTTTGACGCTGTCAGGAACCAGTATTTATATAAACTAAAAAGCCGTCTGGGATTTTTTGTGGCTATGGCGGGTGCGCAGGTACTGGCTTTGCTGTTTTCTTTGCAAGGGGTATCAAGTTACGGCATGGGGGCACAATACCTGGACATCTCCGTCAGATATTATTCCAGTAATGTAGTGATCTGGTTTACAGTTTTGTGGATAGCGATCATCGCTGCTAAAGTAACGGCCAGAGATGAGCAAAATATTGAGTTTACCTTTGTGTCCAACCGCTTGAGCGGCAACCTTGCCAATGCGGCGTTTTTGGTTACTGCTGCGTTAATTGGTGGGATTACGGCGATACTCAGCGGTTTTCTATTAAGGATAATAATTTATTTTAATGGCAACAGTTATCTGTTGAGCCAGAACTTTATTGCCACCCCTGACGTTGTTTTTACAGGTATGGCGGTGACGGTGTTGTATCTGCTGCTGTTTGGTTCGCTGGGTTATTTTTGTGGGGTTCTGGCGCGGCTGAGTAAGGTGTTTATTGTATTGCTGGCCGGTTTATTTTTCGTCGCTGTTACCGGGTTCGCCGGGACCAACCCGCTGTTGCTGGCGACGCTCGATTATGTTTATGATTTCTTTCGCGGTGAGAGCTCCCTGGCGCTGCTGGCGATCAAGGCGCTGCTCACTATGGTTCTGCTGTATGTCTGTTCCTTTATGCTGTCAAATAGACTGGAGGTCAGATAAATGGCTGTTGTTTCTATTATTCCGCTATTAATAATTTTGGTTCTGGTTGCCCTGCTGTCGACGAAAGGCAGTAGTATTTCCCTGCGGCATAATTTACAATCCTGGCTCGTCACCGGCTATATCCTGCTGCTGCTGGCTGCTCCCGCTCTTATCCCGTTGCTGCCGGCGGAAAACCTGGCCGACGTGAAAATGAAAACAGTAAGTGAAATGGACATTGTTACGGAAATGGCCGGGCAGGGAGGTCTGTTCACGCAGGCGCTGCAGGGCAGGCCGGAACAGGCGGAGGGGGCTTTTGTGCTGGAGCAATGGCAGTTTCCCTGCCGGCAAGACAGCATAATTAACCTGGTGGAAAATCACGCATACAGAAACGGCGCCGCAGAAAACAGCGTCACCATAGTAGTTGAAAAAAAGGACAGGGCGGATGGCCTGATGGAAATTGTCAATTATGCCACCAGAACTATCGTCGGGGGGTTCGATTTCTCCGACAGGATGAGAATGCATGAAGTAAACCTGGACGGCAATGTTTTGCTGGTCACCGGGCCGGAACGCCTGAAGGTGGTGTTGGGCATGTTCAGCAGGGAATTTGCCGCCGGCCAGATATTGGGTGAGGGTTCCGCAATGTTTGAGCATAGCGGCGGGATTGGCCACACCGGGACTATCCCCGGTTCGCAGCTGCTCTATTTGCGTATTCCCGCTGATGTGAAGGTGCAGTCGGAGATGCCTGTTGTCTATGTTGAAGAATGATAGCTGAAAATGTGCATAAACAAATATTTAAAAAGGTGGTTTTGCCTGTGCAAAGCAAAGGAAGTCTTCCCGCCCGGCAGGAAATTGCGGAACAATACAAGTGGAGGCTTGAGGATATCTATGCCGGTGACGAGATGTGGGAACAGGATTTTCTGGCGGTAAAAAAGCTGAGCGAAGAGATTAACGAGTACCGGGGCAAGCTGGGGCAGTCGGCCGGCGCCCTGCTGGCAGTACTGCAGTTGGCGTACAGGCTGCGGGAGCTTAACGAGAGAGTTTATACCTACGCCCGCATGCGCCGGGACGAGGACAACGCCGACCCTGTCTACCAGGCGCTCACTGACCGGGCGGAAAACCTTCATACCCTGGCGCAGACGGCGCTGTCATTCATTGAACCGGAAATTCTGGCGATCCCGCCGAAAACTCTGGACCGCTACCGCCTGGAAGAGCCGGGCTTGACACTATACGGTTTCATCCTGGACGAATTGCTGCGGCAAAAAGACCACGTCCTTTCTGCCGCTGAGGAACGGATCATCGCCGGGGCAGGTGAGGTGGCCCAAGCGCCAGCCAATATTTTCAAGATGATCAACAATGCGGATATGACCTTCCCGGCGATCAAGGATGAAGAAGGAAATGAGGCGGAGGTCACCCACGGCCGCTACATCCGGTTCATGGAAAGCCCGCACCGCCGGGTGCGCCGGGAGGCTTTCACCTCTCTCTACAGTTCCTACCGGAAGCTGCAGAACACGCTGGCCGCCACTCTCGCCTCCAGCGTGAAAAAGGACGTGTTTTATGCCCGGGCGCGGAAATTCCCATCGGCTCTCTCCGCTTAACTTTTTGCCGACAACATTTCCCCCCAGGTATATGACAACCTGATCCAAACGGTGCGCCGCAACCTGGACGCCATGCGCCGCTATGTAGCCCTGCGCAAGAAACTGCTGGGGCTGGATGAACTGCACATGTATGATTTATATGCCCCGGTGATCAAGGACGTCAAATGGGAGATCCCCTACCCGGAGGCAGTTGAACTGGTCAAAGACGGGCTTGCGCCCCTGGGCGCCTCCTATGGCGAAATTCTGTCGCGCGGGTTTACCGAAGGATGGGCGGATGTTTTCGAAAACAAGGGTAAAACCAGCGGCGCCTATTCCTGGGGCCCTTACGGGGTACACCCTTATATTCTGCTGAATTACCAGGACAACTTGAGCAATGTCTTCACTATCGCCCACGAAATGGGGCACGCCATGCATTCTTATCTCGCTTACAGTGAGCAGCCCTACCCTTACGCCCATTACACCATCTTTACGGCCGAGGTGGCTTCTACCGTAAGCGAGTCCCTGCTCATGGACCACCTGCTCAAGACAGCGAGCGAGCGGGGCAAAAAGCTCTACCTGCTTAACCACTACCTGGAACAGTTTCGCGGTACTGTTTTCCGGCAGACTATGTTCGCCGAATTTGAAAAAATTATTCACGAAAATATCGAACAGGGCCAGGCTCTGACCCCCGCCTTGCTGCGCCGGGTTTACCGCCGGCTCAATGCAGATTACTACGGGCCGGAGATGGTTGTAGACGAGGATGTGGAATTCGAGTGGGCGCGCATTCCCCATTTTTATTCCGCCTTTTACGTTTACAAGTATGCCACCGGTTTTTCCGCGGCGGCAGCCATTACCCGCCGCATCCTGGAAGAAGGCGCATCTGCAGTAGACCGTTATTTGGGCTTTCTGAAAAAGGGAGGCAGTGACTATCCTCTGGACCTGTTAAAATCCGCTGGGGTTGACATGGCCTCGCCGGCGCCGGTACAGGAAGGGCTGGACTTGTTTGCCCGGCTTTTGGACCAGATGGAAGAACTAACCTAAGATCACAGGGACGGTTGTCGTGACACGTTTTGTATAAACACAGGTGTTTTGGGCCAAGCTTTAACCATATACCTTAAAATGGAAGGATGTTTTATGGGCATTTTGAGGCGGAAGAGGCTGGCCTTTATTCTTGTTGTTTTCTTTATATGTTTTCTGGGGTTGGCCCTGCGGTTGTGGCGGATCCAGGTCGTTGAAGGGGAGGTCTATGCCTGTCTGGCGCTGGAGCAGGGCAGCCTCAGCGTTTCATTGGAAGACGCCCCCCGGGGCAGGTTTCTCGACCGCAATTTAGTCCCGCTGGACGCAGGAAAAACCGAAAACAGGGTGGTGGTTTTTCCTGAGGTCGTTAAGAATAAAGATAGGGCCGCCGCAGACCTGGCGCAGATCCTCGGTGTAAATGAAGCAGCTGTAAAAAAACATCTTGCCGGCGGGCCCGTTTACCTGCCGTACAGCCTCACCCCTGAGCAGACCGGCCTGATCCGGCAAAAGAACTGGACAGGCATCATGGCGCTGCCGGTACATTTAAGATACGGTGAAAATTCCCTAGCCGCACAAACACTGGGCCACTTGGGCAAGGTATCGACTTATGCGGAATACGCCGATTTAGCAGCCAATTCCGCCAAAGTTTACCGCTATGACGACCTGGTGGGTAAAACAGGTTTGGAGAAGGTGTACGAAGAGGATTTGAAAGGCAACAGGCCGGAACGGGCGGTCAGGGTTTTCAAAGACGCTAAAGGAAAGCTGCTCGACGGCCCTGGATTTGAGATGGAAGAGCAGGCGCCGGACAGGGACAGGCGCGATGTGGTCCTTACCCTGGATGTCCGCATCCAGCAGGTTGTAGAAGATATTATGGACCGGCAGGTAGACAGGGGCGCGGTGGTGGTGATGGAAGCAGGCACCGGAGATATCCTCGCTATGACCAGCCGGCCGAGTTTTGACCCGGCCCGCCCGGCGCAAAATATTGACGGCGGGGCGGAGGGGAGCTCTTTTGACCACTGTACCGCGCTCTACCAGCCAGGTTCTGTTTTTAAAATAGTAGTGGCCGCGGCAGCCCTTGAAGACAACCCGGCCAGATTGCACAGCAGTTTTACCTGCCTCGGTGAAAATGAGAGCTTGATGCATTGCTGGAAACTTGGCGGACATGGCCGGATTAATTTTACAAGCGCCTTTGCCCAGTCGTGCAACCCCACTTTCGCCAGGATCGGGCTGGACCTGGGAGCGCAGCAGCTGATTGAATATGCCCGGCGGCTCGGCCTGGACAACCAGAACATTATCGGTTACCCGATGGGTTATGATCCGCGACAGGACCTTAGCCTAATCGGGGAACCTTACAACCTGGTCAACTGCAGCATTGGCCAGGGGCCGGTACTGGTTACGCCGCTGCAGGTAGCGGCGATGACGAACACCATCGTTTCCGGCGGGATATACAGAGAGCCGCGCCTGGTTAAGGAAATCCGCAGCAGCAGCAGCGGCAGTGTCGCGCAGGAGTTTTATGCAGACGCCGGCAACCGGGCTGTATCACCGGACACTGCCGAAATACTGCGCAGTCTGATGGAATCAGTAGTTGACACCGGTACCGGGACAGAGGCGGCAGTAACGGTCTTTGGCAGCGCCGGCAAGACAGGTTCGGCCCAGGTGGGCAGCAGCGGGGAGCAAACAGACGCCTGGTTTACCGGGTACGCTCCCCGAAAAAACCCGCGCTATGTGGTAACTGTACTGGTGGAAGGCGGCGCCAGCGGCAGTGAATCCGCCGCCCCCATCTTCCGCGAAATAATGGAGAAAATAACTGGGGGACAGTCCCCTGTACTTTAGTACAGGGGACTGTCCCCCAGCAGTTAGATTAGCTTTTCCAGCTCATTTTTGTTGAAACCCACTACCACCTGTTCTCCAACCGTGATCGTGGGCACTGCCATTCGCCCTGTTTTTTTGATCATTTCTTCCCGTGCGGCTTCGTTTTCAGCAACATTTAACTCCTGGTATTTTATTCCCTTTTGTGAGAGGAACTCCTTCACGTGAGTGCAGTGAGGTCAGGTAGGGGTTGTATAAACTGTAACATTTTCATGCATGATTAACACCTCCGATTTATGATTATTTTTTTATTATTCATTTACGCCAGGTGAAATATACGCTAGTGGAAGGAGCCGGTTTTCCCTGCCGGTAATTTCAGATGTAGGGTTGGCTCGATAATTGAAACAACTATCGCGAGCTGGATTGATGACAGTACCCATTCCCTACGTCCCCACCGTTATTTAAAGAATTGGTTGATATTGGTAATTAATTCTGTTAAACTTAGTCATGGAAGAATAAACCAAATCTCAATTTATTGAGGGAGGGTGGTGAGAAAATATTACATAACATTATAAAACGAAATTTTAATCTATCACTGATACACATGGATTAGTTGACTGGGGTGAAAAATAATAAAAAAATATTTAATTATCATCGCGATTATGGTTTTATCTACTGTTTATCCTCAGGTATTGTCTGCCTCAGCATTGAATAAAACTATTTTTGTGGTCGGCGGTAAGGATTACATAGTCAACAATTCCTTATATCAAATGGCTGAGGCCCCATACCTGGCAGGCGGCAGGGTGTTGATCCCTTACAAAGAAGCGGCCGCAGCCCTCGGTATTGATGAAAAAAATATCCTGTGGGACAGCCAGATGAAGACAATTGAGATACACTCCGCAAATTCCGGCTTAAAATTCACCGTGGATGAAAAAGTTTTCTATGTTAACGGTGAGCCTCAGCAAATGGATGTGGCGCCTGTCAGCAGAGACGGGCAGATATTTTTGCCTGTTAAATGGCCGGCAGAGGCCCTGGGGTATGCAGTGGCCTGGGAGGCAAAATCACTATCAATCCTGATTGGCCCTCCCGGGGAGTTGCCGTTGTGGAAGCCTTTACCGACCGCTGAATTAAATGACAATGTGAGGGCGCTTGAATTTTCCGGTGATTCTTTGTATGCGATAAATAAGATTTCCTCCAGTTCCATTGCATTTGTTGGCGAGTATGCGAATGTTTTCAACGCCGGAGTGGCGGCGCGGTATGCCGACGGATTCATATTGGAAGCAAATGAAGTGTTTTCTTTTGACAAAGTAGTGGGAGAAAGGAGTACCAAGAGGGGCTATATTGCCGGGTACGATATTCTGGATAATTTGACCATAGGCGGAGGCGTTTGCAGGACTTCGACGTTGTTATACCAGGCTGCGCGCGGCGCCGGTCTTGAAATAATTGAAAGGCATCCCCACTATTTGCCGGTGCATTATACTCCGGTCGGCACAGACGCCAGTGTCAACTGGGGAACAATGGACCTGCGGTTTCGGAATAATCTCAACAGTTCTATCTTGATTAAAGCCGGGCTGGAGGAAAGGAAAGAAGACCGGCGTTTATGGACGGAGTTCTGGGAAAACAAACCGCTGCCAAAAGTCAAAGTGGCTGTTTTAAGAAAAGAGCCGGGCGAGAATTACCGGGACAACCTGGAGTCGGTACAGTTAACAGCAGTGATTAAGGACGGTACGTTTTATGTTTCACTGGAACAGTTGAGCGATCTTTTAAATTTGCCTTTAGAAATAAGGGAAATAGACGGGCTGCAGTATGCGGTACTGGGTCTGAATAATACCCAGTCAGTTAGATGCATTGCTAATAATAATAATGCCGTTGTTAATAACAATGAATTCCAGCTGGCCAGTCCCCCTTTCTGGCTGCCGGAATGCAACTGCAAGTTCTGGATCTCCCTTCAGGACTGGGCTAAAATTATCGGGGCTGATGTCTGCTGGAGTGGCGATACGGAGCCTATGGCGTTGCTGAATCTAAGCGGCGAAAAATATAGAATACGACAAAATGTTGAAGATAAAGACTGTCAGCCGGGCGTTGCTCCGGTCCAGGCCGCACTGGGAATGATGGTTGATCCGGATAACCCTCAATAGGTTGCCTTTGTTTACAATTTTTGTTGACACATGTTACCTTTTATGGTACAGCTAAAAAAGCCTAATAAAAAAAGGATAAGCAGGGAAGCCGGTTAAATGCCGGCGCGGTCCCGCCACTGTATGAGGGAGCACCTTTGCAGCATGCCACTGGTTAAATCCGGGAAGGCGCAAAGTGAGCGATGAACTTGAGCCAGGATATCTGCTGTTCTTGTTATCCGCCATTACCCACGACAGATGGGAAGGAAAATGGTTAAGGCAACGACTTCCGCATCAAACGTGCGGGGGTTTTTTATTACAAGTGCAGCCAACGGTTCAGCCGGCACAGACTTCACAGCCGGAGCCGGTTGCCCAGCCTGTGACTGTTATCCGGCCGGCGCCGATTGTGCCGTTGACAGT
The DNA here is from genome assembly GCA_028704035.1 of Desulfotomaculaceae bacterium. Classification (GTDB taxonomy): domain Bacteria; phylum Bacillota; class Desulfotomaculia; order Desulfotomaculales; family Pelotomaculaceae; genus Syntrophopropionicum. The sequence continues at coordinate 8,026 of JAQVLS010000010.1, forward strand.
AAAGGAAGGCAGGAAATTGCTGCGTTCCTGTCTAAATACTAAAGAAACCGGCGCGGTGCATACTGCCCTGGAGCAGGCGCTGCCTGCCCTGCTGATTTCACAGGGCGGAGCGGCGTCGTGCGCCTGAAAAACCTGTGGTTCACCTACCCGGGCGGTTAGGGAGTTTTAAAAGGCGTCAGCCTGGATAGCAGAGAAGGAGAATTTGTCGCCGTCCTGGGTGAAACGGCGGGCAAATCGATGATGCTCAGGTAGCTAACCGGCCCCTTTTTTTCCGACATCCCGGCCGAAGACCTCGACGGTGCCCCGGTCCGGCCTGAGCGGTTCAAGGAGATCAGGAAATCGCGGATTCATTAAAAAATGGATGTCCGGTACCTGGAAAACATATGAAGGGGGCAAAGCCACTTGAAGACGAGAAAAATGCTGTTGTTCTTAATGTCCGCGCTGTTCCTCTGCGCCCTGACGGGGGTTGCCGCCGCTGAGCGGCCGGATGCGGCCATATCTTCTCCAGCTGTGGAATGGTCTTATGTTTTTGGCCGGGGAGAAGGCCATTTTGTGGAGCAAACGAAAGACGGCGGCCTGATTTTAACCGGCTGGATTGATTCAGGCGAGGCCAACAGCGATGTTTTTCTCGCCAAATACGACGGCGGTGGTAGCAATCTCTGGCTGCAGACTTTCAGCGGCAACGGTTTCAATGACAGCCACTGCGTCAGGGAGGTTCGCGGCGGCGGTTACATTGTTGCCGCTGAAACCAAGTCAAAGGACGCTGATGACCATGACATATATGTGGTGCGCACTGACGGGAAAGGAGCGCTGCTGTGGGAAAAAGTATTCGGCGGGCCGCGTTGTGACTATGCCTGGTCCGTTCAGCAGACGAAAGACGGCGGCTTCATCATGGCCGGGGGGACAGAGTCCTTTGGCGCGGGCATATACGACGTTTACTTGGTTAAGCTGGACTCCTCCGGGGATCTGATTTGGGAAAAAACTTACGGCGGGGCGGTTTCCGACTGCGGCTATTCCCTGCTGCAACTGGCTGACGGGGGCTTCCTTATCGCCGGCAACACGGAGTCCTTCGGCGCGGGCAACACCGACGTTTATCTATTGCGGATAGACGCCGGGGGAGAGATGATCTGGCAGAAAACTTACGGCGGCAGCGGCTCGGATTACGGCTGGGCTCTGGCAGCGGCACCCGACGGCGGGGGATATATAATTGCCGGGGAGAAGGAAATGGCTGGAGAGCAGGGCGCCATTTTCACTACTTACCTCTTGCAGGTGGACCCCGACGGCAGCCTGCTCTGGGAAAATACATACGGAAACGGCCGCGCCGGCTCGTTTTACGGCGCCTGCCGGGTGGGAGACGGCTATGTCCTGACGGGCAAAATAGAGTCCGCCGGCGGCTACGACCTGTATGTGGTCAAAACTGCCGGGGACGGCAGCCTCATCTGGGAGAAAACGATTGATGGCGACGGCGCGGGCTGCGGCTATGCCGTTGCGCAGGTGCGCGGCGGGGGCCTGGTCGTGGCCGGGAAAAAAGGCATAGAAAAAAGTGCCGGCAGCGAAATATTAATGTTGAAATTGGCTGGAGGAGGCTGGACGAGCAGGGCTTATACGTGGTCAGTCGGCCTTGCTGTGGGAGTGTTCGCTTTGGTCCTGATTGTTTTCCGGGTTTTTTCAAGCCGGAATGACGCAAAATCATAAGGTACAAAAAAAATAAGGGGGGTAATGAATTGAACGAGGATACTATTGGGAAAGGTTATGTCCAGGTTTACACCGGAAACTGCAAGGGCAAGACCACGGCGGCACTGGGCCTGGCCTTCCGGGCCATGGGGCGGGGCCTGAAAACCTACGTGGGCCAGTTTATGAAAGGACAGAAATACGCCGAGCTGAAATCAGCAGAAATGTGCCGGCCATACATTACCATCGAGCAGTACGGCAAGGACACGCTGATCCACGTCAAAAACCCGCCGGAGGCCGAAGATGTACAGATGGCCCGGGAAGGCCTGACTAAAGCAAAAAACGCTATGCTTTCCGGCACATACGGCATCGTTGTCTTTGATGAAATCAACACCGCCCATTTCTTTCACCTGATTACCACCGAAGAAATGCTGGAAGTGATCAGGTCCAAGCCGGCCGGCGTGGAAGTGATTTTCACCGGCCGGTATGCGCCGCCGGAGATCATTGAGGCGGCGGATCTGGTGACCGAGATGACGGAAGTGAAGCATTATTATGAAAAAGGTGTGCCGGCCCGGGACGGCATCGAGCGGTAAAGTAAACTATTATTCAATATTGTTCTGGGGCTCCCTGGCCAAACGGGGCGCGGATCTAATCTGCGCGCCTGCCGCCTGGAACGACAGCAAGCGCCCGGAAAGATTAATACGGGCGGAGGCGGCGGCAGCGGCAGAAGGCAACGAAGTACATATTCTGCGCCTGAACCCGCTGGATGTCAGGTAAAAGAAGTTTATGGAAAACATCGACTATGAGCTATTTTAAAAGGCCCTTGACCATCAGATCCGCCATCAACATAACCTCGGCCTCAAAGCAGTTATAGGTATGTATGCTTTTTTTATAATCACCGTTAATTATTTCTGAAGCCATTTGTATGGCCAAATTCAGATGTCTGTAGAGCATCGTTCTCCATACATCATATTGCCAGTATGGACTTGCGGTGGACAGGAGGGCCGACAGCTCATCGGCGTTCGCAAACAGTCTCTTATTTGTTTTTTTAGCCTCTGCGGTGTCATTGGCCATTGAAGCCCGCACAAGAGCGACGGCGAGACTTAAATGCTCAGTCAGCAGTTCCCTGAAAGAAAATGCAAATTGCCAGCCAAAAAAGCAGATTAAAAAATCAGAAAAATCGACGGGGTTCCTCAGCAGCCTCTGCACTACCGCTTCCTCATCCGGATTGTGAAAAATAGTCGCAGCAAAAGCCGCTCTGGTCCATTCACTATGCTGCATCCATAGCATGCGCACACGGTTGACAATGCCTAAATAAGATCGATCTAAATGATTCATGTCGCTCTCCCTGCATTTTTGCTTTTATAGTATGAAAAGGAATATTAGAATGTGATTGGGGAGGCGCGATTCTATCTCTTGTATCACGTTCAGCGTCTTATGCAGCCAGATACGCCGGCCTATATATAAGAAGACGGCCTGTTATGGGCATTTTGGCCGTTTAGATCCTGATTTCTGCTGGGAGAAGACCGATAAAGCCGAAATTTTACGCAAATCTGTGTAGGTTGACAAGGGACCTGTCTCTTACAGCACAAGCGTGGTCAGTCTGATAATCGTTTCCGCCATGAAGCGCGGCGATTTATTCATATCGTCATTGAGCCATTTTTGGATCGCCCCAATACAACCTGTGAGGGTAAAGGCGTAAATATACTCGGCGTCCTCTTTGGAGATTGTGCCACCCCTGGTAAGGTCGCTGATGATTTTTTCATATACGAGCATAAGCACACGTTTTTGAAAATTCAAGTCTCCGCGCTCGCTGAGCAGGAGTTTACAAAGTCGTGCGTTTTCCTGGATGCATTCAAATATTTGCTCGACCATGTCAACCGGAACAATAGGCAAGTCATTCTGAGTAAAGGCGGAAAGATGCATTTCTATATTTTCAAACAACTGATTTTGTATTTTTTCGATTAAGTCATATTGGTCGTTATAATGTGCATAAAAGGTCGAGCGGTTGATGTCGGCATCTTCGCAGATTTCTTTAATGGAAATTTGCGAGATGTCTTTTTTTTCGAGCAGATTGATGAAGCTCTCCCTGAGCACCATCTTTGTATATTTGATTCTTCTATCAACTTTTTTGCTTCCCATTGTGTTCCCCACAGTTTTTTAGAATATGTTAGTTATCATACATTATACTCAGTGTTTGTTTAATATCAATCATATGATAAAAATCTGATTGATGACTTCACAGCACAGTATTATTATAATGCAATTGTGGCTGTTTAACAACACCGTGTTTAATAAAAAGGGCGCTGCGCATGGTTTAAGGGGGGACTTTCCATCCCATGAAAAGGTTTTCGCAACTTATAACAAAACACAAAGGAATCGTGCTTACCATATTCCTGGTGCTGGCAGCGGTAAGCATGCTGCCGGCTGTTTTTGTTCCAGTCAACTATGACATGGTGGATTATCTGCCAAAAGACGCCCATTCCACCACAGCCATTTCGATCATCAAGAAAGAATTCTTGGGAGATACACCCAACGCAAGAGTGATGGTTACAAACGTCACCGTACAGGAGGCCCTTGCGTATAAAGAAAAATTGTCCGCTATTGACGGCGTTACTGCGGTAAAATGGCTGGATGATGTCCTCGGCAAGGATGTACTGATGGCCACGCCCCTTGAGTTTTTGGACGTTTCCGTGACAAAAAAATACTATAAAGATGGTCATGCCTTGCTCGGCGTATCCATTGAAAGCGGCAAGGAATCTCCGGCAGTAAATGCGATCTACGGCCTGATTGGAGAGAATGACGCCGTGGCGGGTGACGCCGTTAATACTGCCGTTACGCAGGGCATGGCAGTATCCGAGGTCTTAAACGCAATGGCTATCCTGCTCCCGGTGATCCTGATCATCCTCATCCTTGCCACTACATCGTGGATAGAGCCGTTGTTATTCCTATTTACCATCGGTATCGCTGTGATCATTAACATGGGGACTTCTGCTTTATTTGGTGAAATATCCTTTATCACACAAACCGTCAGCCCAATTTTACAGCTTGCCGTTTCTCTGGATTACACCATTTTCCTGCTGCACAGCTTTAATAAATACCGGGCGTTCAGCGAACCGCGTGAGGCTATGCAGCTTGCTATGAAGCGGGCAATGCCAACGGTAGCAGCAAGCGCCGCTACGACGGTGATTGGTTTTTCGGCCTTGCTGTTTATGCGCTTTGGTATCGGATCGGATCTGGGTATTCAGCTGGTCAAGGGTGTGGTTCTGAGTTTTCTGTCCGTGATGATTTTCCTGCCCGCCTTAACCCTTACCGGCTACAGGCTTATTGATAAAACAAGGCACAAAAACATTGTGCCCGGCTGCCATAAAGTTGGGAAAGGGCTGATGAGGATCGGAATACCAATGCTGATATTGGCGCTGATCGTGATCATACCGTGCTTTCTGGCCCAGTCAAATACCGGCTTTATGTACGGCATGGGCGGCGTAGCGGAAAGCTCCCGGGCCGGGAAAAACACGGCGTTGATTGAAACAGCCTTTGGCCGGGAAAATCCGCTGGCGCTTTTGGCGCCAAAAGAAACCCCGGGCAAGGAGGCCGCGCTTTGTGATGAGCTTTCCTCCATTCCTCATGTAACTGACGTGGTTTCCTTTGTAACGGCGGTGGGCGCTGAGATCCCGCCGCAATATATTCCCCAGGAAGTGCTGGATCAATTTTATTCCGGGCATTACGCGCGGATCATCCTGTACACCGATTCCCCTGAGGAGGGAGAACAGACCTTTGCTACCGTGCAAACGGTACTGGATACCGCCGGGCGGCATTACGACACCTATTATCTGGCCGGGCCAAGCGCAACGTTATTTGATATGAAAGGCATGGTGGAGGCGGACATAAGGATTGTCAACCTGGTGGCCATTGTCGGCATTTTTATCGTGATCCTGTTGACGTTCCGCTCGCTTACCCTGCCGATATTCCTGGTGTTTACCATTGAAACGGCGATATGGATCAACCTTTCCTTTGCGTATTTTACTAATAATACATTGAGCTTTATCGGCTATCTGATCATCAGTACGGTGCAGCTCGGCGCCACGGTGGACTATGCTATCCTGCTGGCCAACCACTATATGACCGACAGAAAAAGCCTGCCAAAAAAGGAAGCGATGCAAAAAACCCTCTCCGGCAACCTGACGGCCATTCTCATTTCAGCCGGCATCCTTGCCTCAGCAGGGTTTATCCTGGCGGCCACGTCCGGCAATCCCATCGTCTCGGAGTTGGGCACACTGCTGGGCCGGGGGACGGTCTTATCCTTTGTCATGGTAGTCAGCGTATTGCCCGCGCTGCTGATTGTTTTTGATCGGGTGATTGAAAAAACAACGTTTAAAAACGGCTTCCATAGATAATAAAAGATGATTCCATATTGAAGAGGAGTGTTGGAAATGAAAAGGTTTTTGTCAATATTTTTAACCGCCGCCCTGATACTTAATGCAGCCATCCCGGCATTTGCGGCCGGCATACCCACGCAAAAAGAAGAGGTTGTCTACGGCATGTTGGGAGCGGACGGTAGTGTGCAGAGTATTTATGTGGTCAACAGCTGCAAGGGGGGTATGATTACCGATTACGGCAATTATAGCGCGGTGAGCAACATGACATCCTCAGAAAAGCTGACGCAAAGCGGCGATATGATTACGATCAATACCACAGCCGACCGTTTTTATTATCAGGGTACCCTGGAAACAAAGGCGCTGCCCTGGAACATTGCCATCGGATATAAATTGGACGGAAAAGAAATTTCGGCTTCCGAGCTGGCATGCAAAAGCGGTGCCCTGATGATCACAATGTCCGTTACGCAAAATAAAGCCGCAAATTCTGCATTTTACGAAAATTATATGCTGCAGGCGTCTCTGACCCTGGACACGGATAAGTGCACGGATATTGCATCGCCAAACGCGACGCTGGCCAGCGCGGGTAAAAACAAGGTGGTCGCCCATACGGTCCTGCCGGGAAAAGACGCAAATATCACAATCACGGCAAACGTACAAGATTTCACAATGAGCGGTGTGGAAATAACCGCTATGCCATTTTCCCTGCTCATTGAAATGCCGGATACCGGGAGTCTGACCGCAGATATGACCAGCCTGGCGGATGCTGTGAGCACTCTGCATGACGGTTTGCAAAAGCTGTCCGAGGGCATGGCCAAAACCTATGCGGGGGCGCACAAATTAACTGACGGATCGGCGGATTTTGCCAGTGGGTTATCGGCACTTAGCGGCAATTCTGGGGAAATGCTGAGGGCGTCCGCAGGAATCAAGACGGCTATGGAAGATATTGTGAGGGCGTTTGATGAAGGAAACGGGGATTTCGGTTCGGATGACATCGCCGCGCTATCCGGCGGATTAAGGCAGCTTGCAGGCGGATTAAATGGAATCACCGCTGGTATGCAGAGCTTAAAAAACGGGTATGCCTCTGCTTATTTTGCCCTTGATTCGGCTATATCGGCCATACCAGATACGGACATAGACCCTTCGGCACTCTATGCAGCGGTGTACGGCAACGAAACATTGACCGCCACCCTTGACCAGCTTATGGAGTATCATGCGGCGGCCAAAACGGTCAAAGGCACTTATACGGCGGTGCAGGAAGGGTTTGCTGCGGTTGAAGGCAGCCTGGACGCCATGTCCGGTTCTATCGGCACAATTGCGGGGCCGCTTGCGGGAATGGTAAATGAGGGGATGGATTTTGCGGCGCAAATGCAGCAGCTAAAAGACGGACTATCCCGGCTTGCAAATAACTACGGTCAATTCCATGCCGGGCTTGATCAATACATGAGCGGCGTTGGGCGCCTTGCCGATGGATACGGCGAGGTAGATGCGGGCATCAAGTCACTTACGGGCGGTATCGGAGAATTAAATACCGGCGCTAAAGATTTATATGCGGGCGCAAGCGAACTGAATGAAGCAGTGGCCGGCCTGCCCGATGCCATACAGGTCAAAATAGATGAGATGGCAAAGCAATATGATAAGTCCGATTTTGTCCCCGTATCGTTTGCTTCGGACAAAAACACGGATGTGGGGGCCGTGCAATTTGTAATAAAGACCGCTTCCATAGAATTACCCGCAGTGCAGCAGCCTGCTGTCCCAATGCCAGAGAAGCTGACCTTTTGGCAGAAACTTCTCAAGTTGTTTGGGTTATCCCGGTGGGTGGGACAGGGTGACAGATCCCTTTGCCTTATGTATTACCACGGATATACATAAGGCAAAGGTACTGGTATAATTAACACAAAAGGGGTGAGCCTGCTTGAACGGAAGAAGGCAAAGATGCGCTGATTGGCTTCCTGAATGCCGTTCTAAAACCAGTGCCCGGCAAGGAGCCGACATCAGTTTAGTTGCTGGACCGGGAACTGGATCCCAGGTACCTGCTAGATAGGGCGGCATGGTTAGACATACTGGCCCAAACGGCAACAGGAGCCCTGATTAACATAGTGTTTACAACCACTTTATACGTCAGTAGAATGGGATGAATTAGTTAAAATAATCGGCGAGACTGAATAAGCATCCGTGTAAACGGTAATAATCTCCATATAGAAACAGATGGAGGTTACCATATGAAAAAATCGAAGAACATACTCACGGACAAAGAAATGGAACTGGTAAATCTGCTGAT
>JAQVLS010000172.1 GCA_028704035.1 Desulfotomaculaceae bacterium
AGCAAAAAGATCTATTTTGAGGGTTTCCATGAATTCCCTGGCATCTCTGAGGTCTTTTTGCCACTCTAGCAACTGCCGCAGCCAGGCCAGTTTTGAATCAAAATCACGGTCCCCCTTGCCGCCTTCTTTGTAACGCCAGTGTGCGGCAATTCCGTACTCGGCGGTTCGGTGCATTTCCTTGGTCCTGATTTGGATTTCAAAAGGTTCGCCCTGGGGGCCGATAACGGAGGTATGGATGGACTGGTACATGTTGGACTTGGGCATAGCGATAAAATCCTTGAAACGCCCCGGAATGGGGGTCCACAGGGTGTGCACGATGCCCAGCGCGGCATAGCAGTCACGCACTGTATTCACCAGGCAGCGCACGGCAGTAACATCATAAATTTCGTTGACGTCCTTTTGCTGCTCCTCCATTTTGGCCTGAATGCTGTAAAGATGTTTTGGACGACCCTTGATGCTGGCCTCAATACCCATTGCCGTGAGCTTATCAGTTAGTATTGAGATTACAGAACGGATATATTCCTCTCGCTTGCCACGGGTTTTGGCCACCTTATCCACAAGCGCAAAATATTTTTCGGGTTCCCTGAAACGGAAAGCAAGGTCTTCCAGTTCCCATTTTACACGATAGATTCCCAGACGATGCGCCAGTGGCGCGAATATCTCGAGCGTTTCGCTGGCAATTTCCAGCTGTTTGGGGGTGTTATGATATTTGAGCGTCCTCAAGTTGTGCAGGCGGTCAGCCAGTTTAATCATGATCACCCGGATGTCTTTGGCCATAGCCAGAAACATTTTGCGCAGGTTTTCTACCTGTTGTTCTTCTTTTGACTTATACGCAATCCTGCTCAGCTTGGTGACACCGTCGACAAGCAGGGCCACTTCGCCGCCAAACCTTTCAGTGATGTCTTCTAATGTTATCCCTGTGTCTTCAACCAGGTCATGCAGCAAGCCGGCGACAATAGTTTCCTGATCAAGCTCCAGCGAGGCCAGTATTTTTGCCACTTCCAGGGGATGGACAATATAAGGCTCACCGGAAAAACGTTTTTGTCCCCGGTGTGCTTTTTCGGCCAAATCATATGCATCTTTGATCGCTGCAATATCCGCTTTAGGGTTGTTGCCTTTGATCAGTTGGAACAGTTCCTCCAGGGAAGCGCCCAAGTCATATTCCGGCCTTTTTTCCTGGTTTTCAGGATTAACGGTTGCCAACTCTAAAAAGGTATCCGCAGCGGAAATCCCGGCTGAGTTTTCCATATTGATCATTTTCCCTAATAATTATATTGAACAAGAGATATTGTATCATAATCCTGCAGCTTCGCCCGGCCGCCAAGCCCGGTCAGCTCTACCAGGAATACTGTCCCTACCACCTCGGCGCCAAGTTCCTCGAGCAACTTAACGACTTTAGCTACTGTCCCTCCTGTAGCGATCAATTCGTCCGCTACCAGGACTTTCATTTGCGGCTTGATAATTCCGCTATTTAGTTCAACCGGGCTATCGCCAAATTCCAGGTCATGGTGCCAGGTAAAAACATCTTCCGGTTGGCCGGGCAAACTGAGGATCAAGAGCCCGGTACCCAGAATATACGACAGAGGCGCCCCAATCATCAAACCACGCGCTTTGGGGCATACAATCAGATCAGCCTGCTTGTGTTGGCACTGGGCAGCCAGTTCCTGCACCGCCTGCCGGTAGGCATTTCCGTCAATCAGTAGGGTAGAGACATCTTTATAATCGATGCCCTCCCTTGGAAAATCCGGGATCTCCCTGATGATGTTCTTAATATCCAACTCATTATAACCCCCTTTAAGATGAAATGTCCCGGTTAATCAGGTTATAAACGGGTTCACTTAAAAAATCTCCCATTAGTCTAATTGAATCTTTTTTTATCTCGGTGAGCCGTCTGAATGTCTGCGCCTGAAACAAGTCTTTTTTTTGTTTTGGCGCAGGCAAAAAATGAATATTCAAAATCTTTCCCTCATTATTACATGTAATCAGCTTTAATTCCACAAATATTTTTATGGCGGTCCGCAGCGTGCAGGCGCTAGTATAATGAAACCCGGCTTCCGCTAATATTTTTGCCAGGGTATTGATATTAAAAACATAGCTCTCTTTTCCCTGTCGGCGCAGCTGTTGGTACAACACTGCCAGATATTCCCGGCCGGGCGCCAGGGATTCGAAACCGTCGAGGTTATCTTGTAAGTCATCCGGCCCGTAAAGAAAATACAGCCTGCCACCCGGGTTGACGCAGTTATATGTATGCTGTAGTGATTCCAGGCCATAGGGCAGATGATACAGCAGCACTTTTCCGGCGCCCAGCCCGGCAGCGTTCACCACAGCCGGTGTAGCAAATAATATGTCAATTTGGCCTGCCTGGAACAATGAAAATATTTTATTTTTCATAGCGCCGGAGGTGTGGTAATGACAGAGCGCAATTTTTCCCCGCAGTGACGGATTAGATTGCAGCAGATGATAGGCCGGCCCGATGTTCTGGTAACCGCACGATGTAATCACCAGGACCTGTTCACCCGCCGCGGCCAGTTCCGACAGCCGGAGCAGGCGACTGCCTGAATTGCGGCAGTCGATCAGCTGGACATCCCGTACCTGTCTTTTAGATTTGACCTGCTCCTTGTTTTCACCATCTTCTAATTTTTGCAGGGTGGTAAAAACAAATTCCGGCACAAAAAGATTATCGCTGCTCTCAGCCTGCCCCAGCGCGGGTGTAAAACAGTCCCCTTCTATGCCGTCTCCGTCCTGTTCCTGCGCGTCAACGGCCGCAAAAACGGCCGGCGCGCCCAGGTCCTTCACATTAAGCTGCAGGGAGCGTCTGCCGTTGTATTCATTTATATCAGGCACAAAGGCCAGATCGACAGCCTCGCCCGTAGCCAGGACTTCCGCGTAAGCTCCCAGGTTAAAACCGATGCCGTCCAGGACGGTATTATCGCCGCGCAGGCGCATTTTAAGATGGGCCGCCCCTTTTCCCACACCACGTCTTTCCAGGAGCTCTGTCCCCCGGCAGCTTAACAGCGGGCCGGGGTTGGCGTGACCAAAAGGCCTGAGCAGATTAATTTCATTGACCAGTGCCTCAGACAACTGATCCATTTGAATCAACCCGTCAATCTCCAGCAGCGGCCGCAGCTTTTCCCCGCGCGTTGCTTCCCGGGCGTATGTCTCTAATGTACTGATAAAATCTTCTATATCGGCGCTTTTAATGGTGAATCCCGCCGCCAGGGCATGTCCGCCATAACCCACCAGGTGTTCCCGGCAGTGAACCAGTGCCCTGTGCATATTAAATCCCGGTATACTCCTGGCTGAGCCCCGCCCCTCTTCGCCTTCAACAGAAATCAAAAGGGCCGGGCGGTAGAAGCGATCTACCAATCGCGCGGCGACAATGCCGATTACTCCAGCATGCCAGTTTTGTGAAACCAGGGCAATTACGCATGACTCCTTTTTTGCCGGCTCACGTTCCAGCACATCTAAAGCCTCTGCTAGGACAGCGGACTCCGTGCTCCGCCTCTCCTGGTTGGCCTGATTTAATCTGCCGGCTAGAATAAGCGCCTCGTCGTAATTTTCTGCAAGGAGAAGCTCCAGGGCAAGTTCAGGGGTGCCGAGCCGGCCAGCCGCATTCAGACGCGGGGCTAGAGCGTATCCAACCTGCCGCGTACCAATATCTTTATTTTTTAAACCGCATATCTCAATTAAGGCCTGCATACCCGGCCACCGGCTATCTGTCAGGGCAGGCAGCCCGTGTTTGACTAATATCCTGTTTTCCCCCCGGATCGGGACCACGTCGGCTATAGTCCCCAAACAGGCCAGATCAAGGTAGTCCCGCCAAGCCTCACTCCCCTGCCCGGCAGCTTCCAGCAGCGCCTGCCCCAGCTTGAGGGCGACACCCACTCCGGCCAGGTCTCTAAAAGGATACTTACTTTCATTGCATTTAGGGTTGAGCACGGCAAAAGCTGGCGGCGCCTGTGCGGGCGGCTCGTGATGGTCCGTGATGATCAGATCGACACCGTTTTCTTTTGCCCAGCTGATTTCCGCCACATCACTGATGCCGCAATCCACGGTAATTACCAGG
>JAQVLS010000173.1 GCA_028704035.1 Desulfotomaculaceae bacterium
ATTCTTTTCCAGCTCCGACCTTGGAATAAACTCGTAAAAACAAACGTCGGGGAATAGGACTAGGCCGTCCTTACTCCACGTTTCCGTGGCAATACAGGTAGGTTCCGTGCCGCCGAAGATCTCCAGGGGTTTGACCCCCCAGTAGTTCTCTATCTTTTTTTTCAAGCCTGCGGTATCCGTGCCCGCACAGATCAGCCCTTTGAGAGTCCAGATATCCTTTGGCTTAATTGGAACTTTATTCTGTTTGCTATTCATCCAGGCCTTCAATAAACGATAACCCATTTTAGGGGTAACCTTTAAAATATTAAACTTCTCACTGGAACCGCTGCCCAGTGTGAAGGCATCGCTGATTTTCACGATAACGCTGCTTAGGCCGAAAAAAAGGTCAACGCCTTTCTGCAGCCCCATTTTGAAACCGACCTTGTTTCTCTGGGAAAATCTCATGGCCGCCGCTTCTTTGGTCGGCGGCATGAAGTTCATCCACAATTCATTGGAAACTAGGTGGGGCACTAATCCGGTAAGATAGGGCAGCTGGGCCATGCCGTAGAGAAAATTTTCTCCTCCCCTTAAAGTAAAATGACCTTTTTTATCGCTGGTGGCCAGGAGCATACATGCTATAGTGTTGGCCTTGTGGCTTTTCAGCATATTTTCAGTATATGGCGCCACTTTTACCGATTTTTTACCGCCTTCCCAGGTGGTCTCGATCCACAGCACGGGCTTTGCCGGCAGGGCCGACTCTACCTTGGGCAGTAAAATATCGGCATAGTCTTCATAGCTGGTAAGGGGGACCACCTGCCTGTACTCATTCACGCTGGCCGGCCTTTTACCTTTCATAATCCGCCTGCCGAGTTCACAAGCGGCATACTGTTCAAGCTGCTCCAGCATAAGACGGTTTTGGATTTCCATGAATTCAGGCAAGGAAAGGTCCAAAAACCCGCAATAACACTGCCAGATCTGAGCATATTGTTTTTTACGAAGCTTTTGCTCCAGGGTCATCGCCAATCCCCCTGTTTGAGGCATTTTTTAATACTGGCAGGGTGGGGTATGAGAAACGGGACCTTCCTTTTATACTGATCGTACCCATTTATAACTGCAGGGAAAAACCAGCGGTCCTCAATATAAACGTAAATAATATCCATGACCGTCCAAATGATTCCCGCCCACATCATCATCGCTTTACCACTGGCAAGCCAGAGAAAAAGATAAAAAAAGAAAAACCAGAGCACACCCGGATGCCGGCAAAGAGCGTACATTCCCCGGTCAACAACAGTATTTACCGGCTTAGCCTTCCTATAAGTGGCGCTAAAAGGCAGAGCGACAAATAAGGTATAAAGGAGCATCAAAAGTGAAACAATCGACAATAGCCCAAAAAGAATTTTTAGTGTGATTGAAAGAGCAAAACCCTCATAATCTCCCAGCAAAATACCCGCAGTGGAGGCGGCTAAGAGAGCGATGCCGACGGCAAAACTTAAATTAATAACTTCCTTGCGCAATTTGGCCTGATTAAAGTCAAAAATACAGAAAAATACGAATGCCAGGAAGCCGGTAAAAATAAAAATCATGTCTGACACACCTGCTAACAGATATTGTTATTATTTATCATGAATAGAAATAATTCCTGCATCATGAGTGTTAAAAAATATATATTTCATGGCATTTTGGTACTATTTGCACTGTTCATCGCCCATTGCTCTAATTTTTGGTTAGAGCAATGGCAATAAAATATTTTCTATCCACTAATTCCCAACCAACGGATGCAAAGCCACAGCCCTCAAGCAGCGCCCGCGTTTCTGCTTCTGAATAAATTCTTACATCGCCTAAATAATTAAAAGGGGAATTTAAAAACATATTTATGAAAAATCTTTTTGGCCTGGACCACCACGGCTCGGCGATGATAATTCTTCCACCCGGTTTTAAAACACGGTTGATTTCATTGAGCACTTTCACAGGCTCAGGAAAATGGTGGAAAGATGAGTTGCACACAACCAAGTCAAAAAAATTATGCGGCCAGGGCAGGTCATCAGAGTCACCGACGACAAGTTGCACACCCGGGCCTAAAACCTCAGCCGCCTTCTCGATCATTTTCCTGGAAAGATCTATTCCACAGGCCTGAATACCGGCAAATTCACTGAGCGCCCGCGAGAGTATGGCGCCGGTCCCGCAGCCGATATCCAGTATTGACTGAAATGGCTGCGCTTTAATTCTGCGCATCACTTCTTCGTACATTAAAATGCAGAATCTCCCGTCCCAGGTATTAAAAAAATCCGACGCCCTTTTATCAAAATATTTTAGGCTTTTATTTTTGTAAAAATTTATTTTATTGGACACCAAATCACCTCAGGCATTTTGGATATTTACCTTAAAAACCTTCCTGCCCTATTTTGCAGAGCTTAAAGCGCTCAGAACAAAATTAATGTCGTCGTCGGCCAGGTAGAAGAAAGCTATTTCTACAAACCGGGCGCTGTTTTTTAAAGCAGGGAGGTTGAGATTGTTTAAGTCCCTTGTCATTCTGTTGTCCTGATTCCTCTCAGCACCGGTCTGTGCGGGGGGATTACCGGTTTTGTTTTTTAGATAACTCGCCAGTTGGTCGTGGAGATATGAAATTTCCTGGCATTTAACAGGGTTATAAAGCGCAGTATATTGGTCATGCTTGTTGAGGGAGCGAAAAACAAGAAATGATATGACTGCTGCCAGTATCACCAACGATAATAATGCTTTATTGCGCAAAATAACACCACCTATGTTTAACATTAGGGCCAATGGCGCCGGTCTCAGGGACGGTAAATTGCACAGTGACGGCCCTCATGAACCGCCGCACCTCAGCAGCCTTCAACCCTTTGTCCTGCGGCGCCGGCGAGCTTGATCAAACCGTTGCACAAGGTATTCAGGGTCATGGTCCCAACGACAAGATAGGCTCCAGCCAATAAAACCAGCAGGCCTGTCCCGATAAGAGCGCTTTGCAATATGCCGTAAGTAACCCATAAGATGGAGAAAGCTGTAAAGAGACCCCCGGCCAGGGCGGGGACTGCCAGACGGCGCCGGTTGACAAAGGCGTTGAACTTTTCGGCGTAATTTCGGAAAACGCGGAAGATCCAATAATATCTAAAAAGAGGAATTAACATAAACACTACTGCCTTTACAGGAGTGACTGCAGCCT
The DNA here is from genome assembly GCA_028704035.1 of Desulfotomaculaceae bacterium. Lineage (GTDB taxonomy): Bacteria > Bacillota > Desulfotomaculia > Desulfotomaculales > Pelotomaculaceae > Syntrophopropionicum. The sequence continues at coordinate 3,158 of JAQVLS010000173.1, forward strand.
GGTCATCCTGGATGGCGGCCCACGATTGATAGAGAAGGGCCAGCCATATGATACCTAAATAAGTATAAGGAACTATAGTGTAAATATATAAATCCGCCGCCAGGTCCTGGCTGCCTTTTAAAAAGGCGGCCCAGCTGAAAACCAGCATGATAATAATTATGGCGCCGCCGACGGTCCATGATCCCAGATAGAAATTTCTATTTATCTTTGTCATCCAACTTAATTCCTCCTGTGATTGTACTAAAACGCGCCTCAGGGAATAAACGGCAACATTAACTCCTGCTGGTATTAATACGACAAATAGCGCATTTTTCCTCTAATACATGTCCAGCGGACAGTTTTTTCCGACATGTTATTATTACTAAAATAAAAAAGCCCTTTAGGTTTCCTAAAGAGACTTAACAATCCTTGAAAGAAAATTCTTATTAGATCATGTCGGGCATCACATATTCAGTTTCACTTACAACCGGCCTCTTACCGGCGGGAAGTTTCCCCCGTAGAATATATCGATAACAGCCTGTTCCATACTACTGTAACAGTTAAAAATTCCCGGGATACCTTTTAACGTGAGCCTGGTTTGGTTTAAATCAAATATTGAAAGAATGCTGTTAATCGCTCTTGCCGGTTTACACTCTTTGCGGGACTGGAGATATGCCAGAATGTCGGTCCCTTCCAGCCAATCCCGTTCCGTTGCATAATGCGGGTCGTATTCAATTATGGTGCACTTCTTTTCTTCGATTTTTTCCCCGGAAAGCGCCGAAGCAATAAATACTTTTTCAGAGATATCGTCCCTGGGCATGCTGTAGCCGGCGAAGATTATATGTTTGGCATGTTTTAGCAAAAGGCCCATTTCCTTTTTGATCTCCTCGAGCGGAGCTATGGGCCTCTTTTTTATTACAGTTT
>JAQVLS010000174.1 GCA_028704035.1 Desulfotomaculaceae bacterium
ATGATTTCAAAAATTTCCTTAACCAGCAGAGGGGCCAGACCCATCGAAGGTTCATCCATCAGCATCAGCCCCGGCTTTGCCATCAGCGCCCTGCCGATAGCCAGCATCTGCTGCTCTCCGCCGCTTAAAGTACCCGCCGTTTGCTTGCGCCTTTCCTTCAGGCGGGGAAAACGGGCAAAAACCATTTCTATATCATCGTCAATCTCAGACTTTTTTTTCCGCAGAAAAGCGCCCATTTCCAGGTTTTCTATTACAGACATGGCGGCAAATATCCGTCTGCCCTCCGGCACCTGAGAAATACCGCGACCCACAATTTTTTCGGGAAGAACCCTGGTAATATCCTCGTTTTTAAAAGTAATACTACCTGATTTGGGCCTTGTTATCCCTGAAATAGTTCTTAGCGTGGTCGACTTGCCTGCGCCGTTAGCGCCAATTAAGGTAACTATGGCGCCCTGCTCAACGTTTATAGACAGCTTTTTCAAAGCATAAATCGCCCCGTAATATACATCTATATCTTTCACTGCGAGCATGGTTTATTCAACATCCTCCCCAAGATATGCTTCAATTACTCTTTTATTGCTGCGGATCTCTGCCGGGGTTCCTTCAGCGATTATTTGACCATAATCCAGCACATACAGGCGTTCGCATACTCCCATAACCAGCGACATGTCATGCTCGATAAGCAGAATGGTCAAATTGAATTCATGTCTGATATAGCGAATTAACTCCATCAGTGCCTGGGTTTCCTGCGGGTTCATCCCCGCCGCCGGCTCGTCTAGAATTAGCAGCAACGGGCGGGTAGCAAGGGCGCGGACAATTTCGATACGCCGTTGCTCGCCATAAGGCAGGTTTTTGACCAGCTCGTCCTTTTTATTTTCCAAATTAAATATTTCCAGGTATCTTAAGGCTTCTGTCTCTATTTCATCTTCTCCCCGGAAAAAACCGGGTGTCCTGAAAATGGCGCTCATTAATCCGTAGGGCACATTTTTGTGAGTGGCTATTTTTACATTATCCAGGACACTAAGATCATTGAATAGCCGTATATTTTGAAAAGTCCGGGCTACGCCTTTGGCGCAGATGGTATAGGGGGCCAGTCCTACTAGGTTCTCCCCTTTAAACACAACACAGCCGTTATCCGGTTTATATACGCCGGTAATCAGATTGAAAACTGTAGTTTTGCCTGCGCCGTTGGGGCCGATCAAGCCCACCAGCTCATTTTCGTCTATCCGGAAATTGAAGTCCCGTACGGCGCTCAGACCGCCAAATGATTTGTCCAATTTACTTATTTCCATCAGGTTAATTTCGTCCACCCCAAATCCTGCCAAATGTCTTCATGCTCAGTTCTTTGTTTCCCATCAATCCCTGTGGACGGTAGATCATCATGATAATCAGTATTAAAGCGTATAAAACCATTCTTATGGCCGGGAAGGATTGCAGGGCTGCCGTCAAGGCGGTGACAAATACCGCAGCGATGATTGCTCCGGTAGTGCTACCCAGTCCCCCCAGCACTACCATTACCAGTATGTCGAATGATTTCAGGAAGTTGAATGTTTCGGGTTTGATAATATAAAAGTAGTGCGCATATAGAGCTCCGGCCAGACCAGCAAACGCTGCCCCGACAACAAAAGCCAGGACTTTGTATTTAGTAGTATTAATTCCCATCAGTTCCGACGCTATTTCATCCTCGCGAATTGATATTATGGCCCGTCCATAACTGGAATTAACCAGGTTGACTATCACTACAATGGTTATTATAGCCCCGCCATACAGCCACGGCCAGGTAGACAGTTTGGAGATCCCCATGATGCCGGCCGGACCGTTGACATAGTCTATATTCTGCAAAACTACCCGGATAATCTCACCAAAAGCCAGGGTAGCAATGGCCAGGTAGTCTCCCTTGAGTCTTAATGTCGGCACGCCGATGATAAAACCGGCCAATCCGGCGCCCAGGCAAGCGGCCAGTATGCCAATAATAAAGGGCAGATCCAGCATATTGGTCATTATTGCTGCAATATAGGCGCCCACTGCCATAAATCCGGCATGGCCTAGGGATAACTGCCCGGTAAAACCGTTAATTAAGCTCAGGCTGACTGCGAGAATAACGTTAATACACATGGAAGCCAAACTTATCTGATAATACTGTTTAAGCAGGCCGGCCGTGATCAAGTATTGTACCAGTGTAAATAACGCTGCCAGTAGCAGTATCTCGACGCCAAGTTTTATCCACTTGTTATTTACCTTCTGCATTTAACTCACCTACACTTTTTCGCCGGTGTCTTCACCAAAAATACCGCTGGGTTTGATTAACAGAATAAATATTAATACGCCAAACGCAACCGCGTCCCGATAAAGACTATTGCCATAACCACTGACCATAGTTTCCAGAAGACCCATTACAAAACCGCCGACCATTGCGCCGGGGATAATACCGATACCTCCCAGTACAGCCGCCACGAAGGCTTTAAGCCCCGGGATAATGCCCATTAACGGGTTAACTGTATTATAATAAACACCTAACATTACGCCGGCCGCCGCAGCCAGGGCCGAGCCGATAGCAAAGGTAATGGAAATTGTTTTGTCGACGCTGATGCCCATGAGGACCGCCGCCTCCCGATCCAGGGATACGGCCCGCATGGCTTTGCCGGTTTTCGTCCATTTAATTATATATTGCAGAATTATCATAAGGATCACTGCAGAAGCAAATACAAAGACGTCCTTGTTTAAAATAGATAGTCCGCCTAAGTCATATGCTTTGACCGGGAAGGCTGATTGGGGGAAAACTTTCTGGGCAGGCCCAAATAGGAAGATAGTGAAATATTCCAAGAACAGCGACACACCTATGGCTGTAATCAGCGCCGCGATGCGGGTCGCGTTGCGCAGGGGGCGATAGGCTATTTTTTCAATTAAAACCCCAAATAAAGCACAGGTTAACATAGCCGCTACCATAGCAACAAAAATGTTGGTCCCCAAAAGTGTCAGTGAGAAATAACCTACAAGGGCGCCAACCATCATGATATCCCCGTGGGCGAAATTGATTAGTTTGATAATGCCGTAGACCATGGTATAGCCCAGGGCAATTAATGCATATATGGCGCCAAGGGACAACCCATTGACTATTTGTTGTGTGAATTCAAGCAAACTTGCCACATCCCTCCATGTTTAAACGGGAAGAACGGGAAGAGAGAAATTAGTTCTCTCTTCCCTGAAGTATCTTTGCAGTATTTTATGGTTGAATACGGGTATTCATTATTTGTTTGCCATCTTTGAATTCAAGTATGACTCCGGCTTTAACCGGGTTATGTTGCTCGTCAATGCTCATTTTACCGGTAATACCGGAAAAGTCTTTAATCTTTGCCAGCGCTTCCATCAATTTGACCGGATTAGCCTCGCCGGCGTCTTTCAGTCCCTGTGCCATTATTTGTACCGAGTCATAGCCCAATGCGGCAAACGCATCCGGTTCTTTATTATACTTGGCTTTGAACGCTTCTACAAACTGCACAACTTGGGGGTCCTTGTCCTGCGAAGAATAGTGGTTGGTAAAAAACGTGTTGTTTAAAGCATCGTTGCCGGCAACGCTTACCATATCAGGAGAATCCCAACCATCGCAGCCACCGATCGGAGCGGTAATGCCCAGTTCCCGGGCTTGTTTGATCAAAGGGGCAACTTCCTGGTAGTAGCCGGGCACATAAATGAAGTCCGGGTTTAAACCTTTAATTTTAGTCAATGCGGCTCTAAAGTCGCGGTCGTCTTTTACAAAACCTTCCTGGGCCAGGATGGTTCCGCCATTAGCAGTAAAGGTTTTTTCAAAGTATTGCGCCAGGCCCTTACCGTAGTCACTGGAGTTGTCACAATAGATTACAGCTTTCTTCGCATTAAGATCTTTTGAGGCAAATTGGGCCATCAGGGTTCCCTGGAATGGGTCGATAAAGCAAACCCGGAAAATATAATCTCTAGTCTTGCCAGTTTTGTCATCCACAGTAACATTGGCTGCTGTAGCCGCCGGGGCAATTAGGGGAACCTTGTTCTCCATCATCACGGGAGTGC
>JAQVLS010000175.1 GCA_028704035.1 Desulfotomaculaceae bacterium
CGCTCTTCCGATCTCAGAGCGTGCTGTGGTAACCCAGCATCCTTGAATCAAAGATGCCGCCGAGGCGGCGTATCAGCCCGTTGTCAATCATATTTCTGAGCCTTGCAAGCACGTCTTCCTCATTTATGCCGAGCGCATCGCCAATTTCCCGGTATGGTTCCGGCGACAATGGAAAATCTGCCTGAATTATGTTAAGTAATTTCCTGTCAATTTGATCCGTTATCATTGTTCAATAACCCTTTCGCCCGTGGTACAGACACCATGGTTCTTCCGCCATGTAATCATTATGGTAATAATACGCCCGGGCCCGGCAACCGCCGCAGATTTTTTTATAACCGCATGTACCGCAACCACCGCTGTATTTCTCAGTCCGCAGATTTTTAAATATTTCAGAATCACGCCAGATATCTGTAAAAGGTGTTTCGCGTACATTTCCGGCGGGTATGTTCAGGTAGGCACAGGGCTGGACGATTCCCTTCGGGCTGATAATACAGTAAGAAATCCCGGCCAGGCACCCCTTGCTGAAACGAGTTTTTATCCCCAGTTGTGACGCTATCCGCATAAATTGGGGCGCGCAGGTGGGCTTTAGTTCTATCTTGGTATTTGCCTGCTTTTTCATAATACTGTGCAGCAGTTCCTCATACTGTTCAGCCCTTAGCGATTCCGCTTCGATATCCACAGCGCGACCTGTGGGTACTAGAAAAAATATGTGATGGCCGATGGCTCCAATGTCTACAGCAAAGTCGGTCAGTTTTTCCACTTCGCCCATGTTCCAGTCCATGACAGTTGTATGGATCTGAAAAGGCAGGCCAGCCTCACGGCACGCGATCATGCCGTTTGTCGCTCCCTGCCAGGCGCCGGATGTCGCCCTGAACTGGTCGTGCTTTTCCGGATCAGTGCTGTCCAGGCTGATACCCATGGCCATCGCTCCTGATTCCTTCAGTTTGACGGCAACTTTTTCAGTGATCAGAACGCCGTTTGTGCCGAAGACAGGCCTCAGACCTTTTTCCCTGGCGTGGCGTACCAGTGTGAATATATCGTTACGCATGAGCGGCTCACCACCGCTAAAGATCATTATCTTGAAACCGGCTGCAGCAATCTGGTCGATCAGCGCCTTTCCTTCGAGAGTATTCAGTTCATCCGCCGCTTTAACGCCCGCATCGCGGTAGCAGTGCTTGCAGTACATATTGCACGCGTTGGTTGTGTTCCAGGAAACAATCAAACTTATCCCCCCTGTGGTCAGACTTGCACTTTTGCATTAACAAACAATTCTGCTGCATTTGTGCAGCCATAGGATTGGGGACACACCTCGACCCCAAAGCCAGGCTCTAAACAGAGGTGTGTCCCCATTCCTCTGTCATTGTATGTTTTGTTAAGATACAAGTCTGCTGACATATTTCATGTTTCACAGCTCATCCCGCAGCCACCTGGCCGCTTCCCTGGCGTGATAGGTGATTACGATATCGGCGCCGGCACGTTTGATACCGGTCAGTATCTCCATTATGATACGTTTTTCATCAACCCAGCCGTTCCGCGCGGCTGCTTTAACCATGCTGTATTCCCCGCTTACATTATAGGCGGCGACCGGGCAGCCAAATTTATCCTTGACCCGCCTAATCACATCCATATAGGCCAGGGTGGGCTTGACCATGACAATGTCGGCCCCTTCCTCAATATCATGGCGCACTTCACGAATTGCTTCGTCGGAATTGGCCGGGTCCATCTGGTATGATTTCCTGTCACCGAACTGAGGCGCGGAATCCGCCGCCTCCCGGAATGGCCCGTAAAAGGCCGAACAGTATTTGGCGGAATAAGCCATGATCGGCGTGTTGGCATAACCGTTATTATCGAGTGCGGAACGAATGGCGCCCACCCTGCCGTCCATCATATCGGAAGGAGCGATCATATCGGCGCCGGCAGCCGCGTGGGACACTGCGGTCTTCGCCAGCAGCTCCAGGGTGGAGTCGTTCATAACATAATTATCCCGGATAATGCCGCAGTGACCGTGATCTGTATACTCGCAAAGGCAAAGATCAGTGATCACAGTCAGTTCCGGGTACTCTTTTTTTATCGCCCGCAATGCCTGCTGGATAATGCCGTCCTCAGCGTATGCCTCGGAACCGGCAGCGTCTTTTTTATTCGGCAGACCAAAGGGAAGTATGGCTGGTATTTGTAACCTTACTATCTCTTCCAGTTCCCTGAGCAGCCTGTCTACAGAATAGCGGCAGATGCCGGGCATGGAATCAATGGGATGGGCCTGGCCGCTGCCATGACAGACAAAAACAGGATAGACAAGGTCGTTCACAGAAAGGCTGTTCTCACGCACCATCCGGCGTATATTTTCACTAACCCTGAGCCGCCTGGGCCGCTGTACCGGAAAGGACATAATCACACATCTCCTATCTCCTCATCGGTCAGGTAGCAGGCGGGGTCAGCCCCCCAGAAGTCACCAGTTACCGCCTCGGCCCTAGCTCTAAAATTGCCGTTGCAGATATCAAGCCACCTGCAAGCGGCACAACGGCCTTTCAGCAGGGATTTGCGGTTCTTCAGACCAGCCAGTACCGGCTGAGAGGTATCTGTCCAGATATCGCCGAACTTCCTTTCCCTGACGTTGCCAAAGGTGTGGTTCTGAGTAAACTGGTCCGGGTGTACGTTGCCATACCAGTCTACAGCGCCGATGGCTATGCCGGTCCGGTTACCGCCGTTCAGTCGCAGCAGTTTTAAAACTTGTTGTGCCCTTTCCGGATCTTTATCTTTTAGCTTCAGGTAAATATAAACCCCGTCAGCATGGTTATCTACCGTCAGTATTTCTTTAGTCATACCGCGTCTGTGAAAATCCAAGGTGCGTTCCATAATCAGGTCTAAAGCCTGGCGGGCTTCTTCCCTGGTAATATCCTCATCTACCATCTTGCTGCCTCTGCCGGAATAAACCAGGTGATAAAAACATACCCTGGGAATATCCTCTTCCTCAACTAGATCAAAAATGGCATTCAATTCGCTGTAATTATGCCTGTTTATGGTAAAACGCAGCCCGACCCTCTGAGCAGCTTCCTTGCAGCTTCTAATCCCGGCCAGCGCTGCTTGAAACGCCCCCTCCCGGCCGCGAAACCGGTCGTTGTTTTCAGCAATTCCGTCCAGGCTGACACCGATGTAGCCTATCCCTAAATTTTTCAGAGAAGCAGCCAGCTCACTGTTCAACAGGGTCCCGTTAGTTGAGATGGTCGGCCTGATCCCCTTGCTTTTGGCGTAAGCCGCCAGAGTCATCAGGTCCTCCCGCAAAAGTGGCTCTCCGCCGGAAAAAAGAATAACCGGCACCTTGAATTCAGCCAGGTGGTCGATAAAACGCAGCGCTTCCCGGGTGTCCAGTTCACCCTCGTATTTTTTCGACTCGGAGTTTGAGTAACAGTGGATGCATTTAAGGTTGCAGGTACGGGTGCTGTTCCAGACCACCACCGGCCCATGTCCTGCGAACGCGCCGTGCGACTGTCCCTTTGCACCCTGGCTGTAGCGCAGCGAATCACCAAAATATTCTGTATCACATAACAGCTTGGTCACACTGATCATCTTACCTCACACCTTTACTGCGAATTTATGGCTTCGTAAAATACTTCAATATGGAACTGACCAGTCCTTCAATCGTGTACTCTTCCGCTACCAGATCCGCCTCGATACCCAGTTCTCTGGCGGTATCCGCTGTAACAGGGCCGATGCACGCTACCGTCACACCCGCAAGCAGGTTATTAATGCCGCTGACGTCGAGCATATGGACGAGATTCCGCACGGTAGAAGAACTGGTAAAAGTTATAACATGTATTTCCCCATTTTTCAGCATTTCTGCAATCCGGCTGCCTTGTTCTTCGCCTGTTACAGTGCGGTATGCCGTTACCTCGTCCACTACAGCGCCCAGTCCTGTCAATGCCTCCGGCAGCACCTTTCTGGCTATGTCCGCCCGCGGCAGCAGGACCCTGTCTCCCGCCGCTACTTTTCCTTGTAATAATTTCAGAATTTCCTCGGCGCGAAATTCCACGGGCACATAGT
>JAQVLS010000176.1 GCA_028704035.1 Desulfotomaculaceae bacterium
CTGGCGACAAGCACCCGGTGCGACCGTATAATATTGTAGCCAAAACAGCGCGCTCTTTCAATGATTGAAGCTTCGGTTCTAAAGTTACCAGAGATTAATTCTTTGACGAAGTCCCCTAACAAACGGGTTTCTGTTTTGGCTACCGTACGGTCCTGCATCATCTTTAGGGCGAAAACAGTAACTACAAACTCCATAGTCGTAAGTTCGTGTTCAGTAAGTTTTCTTGCGGTTTTGAGAATACTTACATAGCCAAGGACTTCCATTTTATTTACGACCGGGTAAAGAAATTGGTTCACCGCTCTCTTGGTAAGTTCCGATGGAAGTATAACAGGCTTGTTTTCTTGTGTTAGTTTGACAGCCAGATGCCGCAAGCGCCAGTCACCGATGATTTCCTTAGTTGAAAAAGGCGGTTGCCGGTTGATTTCCGTTGATATAGTAGGTGAAAAATATGAGATCGGCTGGAAAGATTGATCCTCCACCATTACCGTTCCATTCATAATTTTGCCTACTGCACTTGTAATTGTAGATATATCATCTCCGTTTAACACCATCTTAGTCAGCTGTTCATGTACGGCTACTGATTGTCTCAAAGCCTCATTTTGCTCCATTATACTGGCTTGAGGCCATTCTATACCCTGGCCGAGGGTAGTCCCATGGTAGTACTGCAACTCGGGACGAATCTCTTCGCCCCAATCAGACAGCTTCATGCCAACATAACGGCAGTACTGGTCGCCCATGGCCGCGCAGGATACCTCTTTGATAATTACCCGTTCACCAAAAAAAGCCGACATGATACCGCTTGCGTAACCGACCAATGTCCAGCATACAGGTTCTGTTGCCGGACCGAAGTGCTCGAGGTGGTGTTCCGCTTCATAAGAATCATGCCAGCCTCCCTCACAAATCCAGGTGTGTTCAACTTCATTAATATTTCTTTCAGTAGAGGTGACGTTGGCCATACCAATAAAAGTGTGGAAAAGTCTGGCCAGATGGTATTTACCCTCCTTATCTATCTGGGGTACATCACTCATGAGATTCTCGACATCCCGGAACCCGTTATTAAAACCGAATCGAATTAAAAATCCTTTAGCTTTTTCTTTACCCAGGGTATATATCAAATCTTTGCGCAGAATACCGATCGCGCTAGCGTTTAGGATAAGCACACGCTTATCCTTCAAGTAATTTTTGCCTAACCCTGCCTGTAATTTTAGCATACCTGCCATTTGTATTTCCTGACTCATAATTACGTTCACCCCCGTAAATAGAATCCGGTTTGACACATTTATTATTACATCAATTCCATAATGCTAACTCCTTGACACTATTATGGGATTTTTCCAATTTATTAAGTTATTAGGTATTCCTATAAATAAAAATACTTATCGCTCTTTCCAACAGCACTTCCATTATATTATAGGCTATTTTGGATTGAAAAGTAGCAAAAAACACGGAAACACCTCACTTATCGTTAATATGTATTAAAAGACTAATTTTATGCTTTAATCGATATGGCTTATTAATCCGAAACATAAAAAAGTCATCTGAACTCCAATTGGAATTCAGATGACCTCTATTCTACCATTTCCCTGAGAAGGAATTGATTAATGTAGCCAAATGGATATCGCGTGGGTTATTTTACCAATAACCCTGTTAGAATCCGTAACTAATGGCCATTTTACTTTCTTAGCGCCGGAACGGGAACTAGAATTTGCAGATCTTCCGGTTCTTGCGTGAATTGGAAATTAGGATCGCGCAATTCCGGTTTGATTACTTCATTCTCTTCGGTGCTCCTCCAAGTAAAGTTGCAGCGGCTGCATACATACAGCTCCCATGCGCCTGAACCGTCTGGAGCTTTCGTTAATAACCCTGCAGTGTCATGTAAACAACGCACACACTTCATGCCATTATCCTCCTTTTGTAAACTCGGTAGTGTAATACTCTATGAAACATTATTTTATACTTCTAGAGCTGCTTTTTGCAGGTCGGCAATCACTTTTTCAAATGCTTTTGAATCTGGATTGTCAATCAACCTGGTATCACGCAGCAGTCCATCCGGGGCAGTCGGCGCAGTAGCGTCGATGATGAATTTGTTGCCCATGCCGGCCGGGAAGGAGGTCGGGTCAAGCGGCATACCTGGTGTGTTTTGAATAACGATAACGTCTTTTTCTGCGCGCACCCGGCAGGATAAGGACCACATCACCTGTTCCAGGTTGAACGGGTCGACGTCTTCGTCAACAAGGATGATGTTCTTGCAGTAAGAAATGCCGTGCGGCGTGGAGGCCAAGCGGAAAGCAACTGATTTGGCATAGCCTCCAAAACGGTTTCTGGTGGAAACGATAGCAGTTAAGCCGTGCTGATACATAGCGTTGACCGCGTTTACCTCGGGCATGGTTTCTTTCAGCTGCTTGTACAGGGGCACGCAGGTGTTGAGACCCATCAGGTAGTCAATTTCAGTCCAGGGACGGCCCATAAAGAGGTTTTCAAAAATTGGGTCTTTACGGTAAGTGATGCTCTTCACTTTAATAACTGACTGTAAACGCATGCCTGAATAGCTGCCCGGGAATTCGCCAAACGGCCCTTCCGGAACCCGCACGCGAGGCTGTACTTCACCTTCAATTACGAACTCGGCATTGGCCGGAACGTCAAGATTGCTGTTCAGAGCTTTGGTCAGTTCCATTGGGATGCCGTTAATGGCTGCAGCATACTTGTATTCTGACAGGTCGTAGTTGATCGGTGTGCTGGCCATAAAGGTAAGCACTGGATCGTTGCCTAAAGCAATGGCGATCGGCAGTGGCTTATTCTGTTCTTCCGCATTGGTGATATGGCGGGCGATATCATGGAAACCGAGAGCCTGTATACAGATTTGGTCTTTCCCAATCACCTGCATCCTGTAGGTGCCTACGTTTTGAGTGTCAAAGTTGTCCGGCTCATCCGGGTCTCTAGTAATTACAGATGCTTTGGATAAGAAGCAGGCGGCATCCCATTTGTTGATGCGGAAAAGAGGGATATGATCAAAAAGGTTGATATTATCTTTAACTACTACTTCATGACAGGGAGCTTTATCGCTATCGATATGTTTAATTTCGCCGGGATACTTATCCCAAGCCTCGAGGAAATTAAAAAACTGATCCCGCACTGATGTGTTTTTATCCAGACCCATCATTAAAGCGATGTTAGACCAGGAACCGTGCACGTTTAATGCTACCTTCATGCCTTTCATGCCTTTAATGTTGTCCATGATTACAGCGGGCCCACTCGGTAAATCTGTTGCCGCGCGGCCAACTTCCCGGAGAGTCGGTTCCGGATAGATTGAATCTTTAATACGAACTAGCTGTCCATTTTCTTCGAGTTTGGTCAAAAACTCACGTAAATCACGAAACACTGTATAATCACCCCTTTTTTTACTTTGCATAAAACCTTTGTGGCAACCTATTAATTTCCACAGAACACTATTAAGTTTATGCGATTTTTACCCTACTAGCCACCTCCAGTATTAATTATTCTAAAAAAGCGCACCTTTAAAAAACTTGTCGTGTTTTATCTAGTTTTAAATATTATCACCAGTCTTTTTAAATATTATCACAACAAATAATGTTTTTCTATGGTCTTATTGGATACAATAACCTGCAATGAACTGCCTGGTTTGACAGTCCTTAACTCCTTATTTATTTACTAACAGCAAGATGTGAAGGATACTGTCCAATAAGTCAGTTAATAATTTATTATTGCATCCCTTTTGGTTATAGAAATGAGGTGTCCGGCATGATAACCTTATCTATGAGACAATTGTATGTGTATGCAGAGTAAAAAATATAAACCTGTATGAGTGGCGCAACTCACCCATACAGGTTTTAGAAAGTGATACTTTGCTTTAGTTTTAATAAAAGGTTTGTAAAATTCAAAAAAGGGAGGCGTGTTATGATGAGAGTAGTCCTGGCGATAACTGGTGCAACCGGAGCAATATATGGCATCAAGTTTTTGGAAGAAGCAAAAAAAGCAGGGCTGGAAACACAAT
>JAQVLS010000011.1 GCA_028704035.1 Desulfotomaculaceae bacterium
TCGCGGGACAAGTAGGTACGGGCTGAACAGGAGTTTCAAAAGAAATATTGTTATCATTTACGGAGAAAGCGCTGCAAAATAAAGACAGTTCGCATGATCGGCGCCTCAGCCCCGGATTAAGGCGCCGGGTGGGGTACGGATGAACTGGCGTATTTTGCAGCGCTTTATAGAGATTAGGGAAGGGAGGTGTCCCGGCCATGGTTAAAAAAACTATCAGGGATATTGATGTAAAAGACAAAAGGGTTCTGGTAAGAGTGGACTTTAATGTCCCCCTGGATAAAGACAACCGGGTTTCGGATGACACCAGGATTATTGAGGCGCTTCCGACGATTAATTATCTTATTGAACATAGTGCAAAAGTAGTTCTTCTATCCCACCTCGGCCGCCCCAAAGGACATATTGATGAAAAATATAGAATGGATCCTGTGGCCCAAAGACTGTCCGAACTGCTCGGCAGGGAGGTTGCTAAAGTTGACGACTGCGTGGGCGACGTACCGCGTGAAGCCATCGAGCGAATGCAGAGCGGAGACGTGATCCTGCTTGAAAATGTCCGCTTTCACCTGGAAGAAGAAAAAAATGATGAAAAATTCTCACAGCAGCTGGCTGAACTGGCCGATATTTATGTGAATGACGCTTTTGGCACAGCCCATCGCGCCCATGCCTCCACTGCCGGTGTATCCGAGTTTTTGCCTGCGGTGGCAGGTTCTTTAATGGAAAAAGAACTGGATATCCTGGGCCGGCTTTTAATTCACCCGGAGCGGCCTTTTGTAGCAATTATGGGCGGGGCCAAGGTTTCAGACAAAATCGCTGTTGTCTCAAATCTGCTGGATAAGATAGACACGATGATTATAGGCGGCGGTATGTCCAACACATTCCTGCAGGCGCAGGGTTATGACGTCGGCAAATCACTGTTGGAAACAGATAAGATTGAACTGGCCAAGGGCTTGCTGGCAGAGGCAAAAAATAAAGGAGTAAAGCTGCTCCTGCCTGTGGATGTGGTCGTGGCGCCGGGCACCGCGCCGGATGCCGAGCAGAAGACCGTCCCGGTCAGTCAGATCCCGGCCGAGTGGATGGCTCTTGATATCGGCCAGGAGACCGTGACGGAATTTACCGAGGCCATGAAAACAGCCTATACTATAGTATGGAACGGCCCCATGGGCGTTTTTGAGATGGAGCCGTTCGCCAAAGGCACCGAGGCGATCGCGCTGGCCTTGGCCGAAAGCAAGGCTACTACAATAGTTGGTGGTGGGGATTCCGTCTCCGCGATAAAAAAGACCGGTGTCGCGGACAAAATAACCCATATCTCAACCGGCGGCGGCGCTGCCCTGGAATTTCTGGAGGGCAAGGTTCTCCCTGGTGTGGCAGTGCTGCTGGATAAATAACGTGTCAAGGGGGTGGTCTGATGTCACGCAAACCGGTGATTGCAGGAAACTGGAAAATGTTTAAAACCGTATCCGAAGCTTTGACATTTGTCCGTGGTATCAGGCAGGCGACAGTCGGGCTGGGGTATGCCGAGGTGGTTTTGTGCCCACCCTTTACCGCCCTGGCGCTGATGTCGGAGGGCCTGCGCGGTTCAGGCATTTCGTTGGGAGCCCAGGACGTTTTCTGGGAGGATAAGGGCGCCTTTACCGGGGAAATATCGCCGGTGATGCTGAAAGACGCGGGATGCAGTTATGTAATTGTCGGTCACTCCGAGCGCCGGCAGTATTTCAGGGAGACCGACGAAAAGGTAAACCGGAAAGTCAAAGCTGTTTTAGGTCACGGGCTGACGCCGATCATGTGTGTCGGCGAGACTCTGGACGAGCGGGAGGCGGGCGTTACCGAGAAGATAGTGCGGGCTCAAACCACGGCCGGCCTGGCCGGCCTGGCGCCGGAGCAGGTTGCGGGCATGGTCATTGCTTACGAGCCGGTCTGGGCTATCGGCACCGGCAGGACCGCTTCAGATGAAGACGCCCAATCAGTGATAGCCTATATCCGGGACATCGTGCGGGAGCAGTGCGGTGAGACGGCCGCCGGGAACGTGCGCATCCTTTACGGCGGCAGCGTAAAACCTGAAAATACGGCCGGGCTGATGTCCAAAAGAGATATTGACGGGGCCCTGGTAGGCGGGGCCAGCCTGGAAGTAAAAAGCTTTACGGAAATAATCAAAAGGACGTCCGAAACTAGAAGATAAACAAAAACCGTGTCAAGAGAACCGACCCCTTGGCACACTTTTTGGAGGTAAGGGTTTGACATCAGAGGTAAAGCCGCTTGTCCTGGTAATACTGGACGGCTGGGGTGTCGGGGCCCGGGTTGAGGGAAACGCCATAGCCAGGGCGAGCTTGCCCAATTACAACAGCTTCCTGGAAAAATACCCGCACACAATCCTTGTTTGTGCCGGCGAAGAAGTCGGCCTGCCGGAGGGTCAGATGGGAAACTCCGAAGTGGGTCACCTGAATATGGGCTCCGGCCGGGTGGTATACCAGGCCCTGACCAGGATTACTAGAGAAATCAGGCTGGGCGCCTTTTTTCAAAATGAAGTATTGCTTGACGCGATAAATCATGCTAAAGATAACGGCAGCGCCCTGCATTTAATAGGCCTTTTATCAGATGGCGGGGTACATAGCCATATCAGCCACCTGTTTGCCCTGCTCGACCTGGCAGCGCGGGAGAACATGCGCAATGTATTTATCCACGCCTTTCTTGACGGGCGTGACGTCCCGCCGGCCAACGCGAAAGAATATCTCACATCCCTGGAGCAAAAACTAGGAGAAATCGGCTTTGGCGCGGTGGCCACGGTGATGGGGCGCTATTACGGCATGGACAGGGACCACCGCTGGGACCGTACCGAGCTGGCTTTTAACGCCATGACCTGCGGCGAGGGGATCCATACGGAAACCGCGCTGAAGGCGGTTGAACGCGGCTACTACAGAAATGAGACCGATGAATTTATTCAACCTACCGTTATTATCCATAGCTCCGGCGACGCCCTGGGCAACATAACCAGCGGTGACGCCGTCATTTTCTTTAATTTCCGGCCGGACCGGGCCCGCCAAATCACCAGGGCTTTTACCGACAGGGATTTTAAAAACTTTACCAGAAAAAACGGGTACCCGGGCGTGCATTTTACCTGCTTGACCCTTTACGATAAAAACATCGACGCGCCGGTAGCTTTTAAACCACAGTCTTTAAAAAACACACTGGGAGAAGTGCTGAGCCAAAACGGCATTCGTC
Organism: Desulfotomaculaceae bacterium; assembly: GCA_028704035.1. Taxonomy (GTDB): domain Bacteria; phylum Bacillota; class Desulfotomaculia; order Desulfotomaculales; family Pelotomaculaceae; genus Syntrophopropionicum. The sequence goes on from JAQVLS010000011.1 coordinate 3,214, forward strand.
AGTTGCGTCTGGCTGAGACCGAAAAATACGCGCACGTCACATTTTTTTTCAATGGCGGTGTGGAAGAACCGAACCTGCTCGAAGAGAGGATCCTTGTCTCCTCGCCGAAAGTAGCCACCTATGACCTCAAGCCGGAAATGAGCGCGCGTGAGGTAACCGGCAGTTTTCTAGATGTGATAAAAGAAGGCCGGTTCGAAGTGATCATCATGAATTACGCCAACTCCGATATGGTGGGGCATACCGGGGACATGCGCGCCACAATCAAGGCGCTGGAAGTTGTGGACAGCTGTATGGGGAAGGTGGTACAGGCTGTCCTGGACAGGGACGGCATGGTCCTAATCACCGCCGATCACGGCAACGCCGATGAGATGGAGGATAGCGAGGGCAACATTGTCACCGCCCACACCACTAACCCGGTGCCCTTTATATTTGTCAGGCGGGATGTTGAAGGTGTCAGCCTGCGGGAAGGCAGCCTGCGGGATATAGCCCCCACTATCCTGCAATTGCTGGGAATACCCAAGCCGGCGGAGATGACCGGAAATACACTAATAATAACTTAAGGAGTGATATTTTATGTCCACTATTATTGAAGAAATCATTGCCAGAGAGATACTGGATTCGCGTGGAAACCCCACCATCGAAGTTGATCTCTATCTTGAAGACGGGACCATGGGCCGGGCGGCTGTTCCCTCCGGCGCCTCGACCGGCGCTTATGAGGCAGTAGAACTGCGGGATGAAGACAAATCACGCTACAACGGCAAGGGAGTATTAACAGCTGTGGAGAATGTGAATTCTATCATAGCTCCCGAAATTGAAGGATATGACGCCACCGACCAGCTCGGCGTCGACCAGGCCATGATTGGGCTGGACGGCACGCCCAACAAGAGCAGATTCGGCGCCAACGCCATCTTGGCCGTGTCCATGGCGGCCGCCAGAGCAGCGGCCCAGGCGCTCGGACTGCCCCTTTACCAGTATCTAGGCGGCGCCAACGCCAAAGTACTGCCGGTGCCGATGATGAACATTTTAAACGGCGGCAAGCATGCCGACAACAATGTCGATATCCAGGAATTCATGATCATGCCGGTGGGCGCGCAGAATTTTGCCGGGGCACTGAGAATGGGCACGGAAGTCTACCACCAGCTGAAAAGCGTCCTTAAGAAAAAGGGTCTCAGCTCCGCTGTGGGTGATGAGGGTGGCTTTGCGCCGATGCTCGGCTCTAACGAGGAGGCGCTGGAAGTGATCATGGAAGCTATCACAGCGTCGGGCTACCAGCCGGGCGCGGAGATCATGATCGCTTTGGATCCTGCGGCGACAGAGTTCTATAAGGACGGTAAGTATGTTTTTGCAGCGGAGGGGACGAGCCGCAGTGCGGCGGAAATGGTGCAGTATTACGCCATGCTGGTGGATAAGTACCCGATTATTTCCATAGAGGACGGCCTGGCGGAAGACGACTGGGAAGGATGGCTGGGGCTGACCGAAACGCTGGGAGGCAAGATTCAGATCGTAGGTGACGATCTCTTTGTCACCAATACCAGCAGGCTGGCAAGAGGCATCGAGTCCGGCGTGGCTAATTCGATTTTAATCAAGCTGAACCAGATCGGTACCATCACCGAAACCCTGGACGCCATTGAGATGGCCAGGCAGGCCGGATATACCTCGGTGATTTCCCACCGCAGCGGCGAAACGGAAGACGCGACCATCGCCGACCTGGTTGTCGCGGTTAACGCCGGCCAGATTAAAACAGGCGCCCCGTGCCGGACCGACCGGGTGTCCAAGTACAACCAGCTGCTCCGGATAGAGGAAGAACTAGGCGATTTGTCATTGTATCGGGGTAAAAAGAGCTTTTTTAATTTAAAATAGTTACCTTAAATACCTAAAATAGTTATTGTTGACACCTGGAATTCTTTATATTATAATGTTGGTTGTGGCTTTTAAGCTTTGTCTGTTTATATCTGAGGAGGGAAATTCTTTATTATGAAGACCTTTATGGCCAAGCCTAGCGATATGAAAAACCGCAAGTGGTACATACTGGACGCCGATGGTAAGGTTTTGGGCAGGCTTGCCGTGGAGGCAGCCAAGATCCTGCGCGGAAAACACAAGCCGGATTTCACACCGCATATTGACACAGGTGACCATGTGATTGTGATCAACGCAGAGAAAATTAAATTAACCGGCAATAAGTTAAAAACTAAAAAATACTACAGACATTCCGGGTATCCTGGTGGTCTTAAAGTTGTCGATTATGAAACACTGATGAAAACCAGACCTGAGTTGGCCGTGGAAAAAGCAATTACCGGCATGTTGCCGCACAACCGGCTGGGAGCAGGTATGGCCAGGAAGCTCAAAGTATATAAGGGTCCCGAGCATCCGCACCAGTCGCAAAAACCCGAAGCCAGGCAGATGCAGTAGGGGAAGGAGGAATAAAAAATTGGCACAGGTTATGTTTTACGGCACCGGACGCAGGAAAAACTCGGTGGCAAGGGTGTTCCTGATACCCGGTGAAGGCAATGTAATTATTAACAACAAGCCGATTAGCGAGTATTTTGGCCGCCGGACACTGGAAATGGTTGTCCGCCAACCGATAGAATTGACGGGAGCTGATTCCCGCTTTGATATCCGGGCCAAAGTTCTGGGCGGCGGCATCAGCGGCCAGGCCGGCGCGATCAAGATGGGTATTGCCCGCGCCCTGACCCAGGCAGATCCCAATCTTCGTCCCCTTTTAAAAAAGGCCGGTTTTCTGACCAGGGATCCACGCATGAAAGAGCGCCGGAAATACGGCCTCAAGAAAGCCCGCAAGGCTTCACAATTTAGCAAGCGTTAATCAAAAGGAAGGAAAACCTTCCTTTTTTGTTACAAAATATGATGTAATCGTTTATAATTTTAAACAGATATATTTTTGGGGTGGAAACGGTGGACCGTTTACTTTTTGTCTTTCTGCTTACTGCTTTTATCAACCTGGTCAATACTTTAACCCGCAGCTCCCGTCTTTCAGGAGTGAGGACGAAGCACCTGGCTACCGCCATCTCGCTTTTTAGTGTCGTTTACCTGGCGGCCAGTTTTGCCAACACCCTTCAGGCCCCCCTGTTGGCCTCGACAGTAGAGAGTACTATCGAAAACGCTTATAATCAATCCCTGCTAATATCTCCGGGCAGCGTCATCGAGAGTCCGTTATACCAGGAAACACTGGTAGAATTGAGCCGCAAGCTCCGCTTTGTTATCCTGGGCGCCACACTTGGCACGGCAGCAGGTATTTTGGTGATCCCCAGTTTTGTCACTTCTTTTTCCAACGCGATTAGAACATTCGGCCAGACCGGCTCAGTATTCAAGGTAATATTCCTCTTTTTCATAACAATGTTTAAGCCGGGCAGCGGCATGCTCAGATTCAGGATGTCCTCTTGGGATACGTTCCGAAAGTTGCTTACTAGAAAAATGAGCATCCCTAAAGGTTTTCTTTACTGGAACCTGGCCAGCTACAGCCTGTGGACGGTCAACGTGCTGTCCGGTCTATATGCCGGCGCCCTTTACCCGGAATTTCGCTCAACTGCGGTGTTGATGGCTTCCATAGTAGGCAACGCCGCTATTGTCGTCAACGTGATGATGGTTGACCCTCTCCTGGCCAGGGTAACTGATGACGTGGCCAGCGGGGTAAAAGACGAAATAGAATTAAAGCAGATTATTTTTTTCCTCGCCATTTCCAATCTGCTGGGCACACTTTTAAGCCAGGCTGTATTTGAGCCTGTGGCCTGGGGCCTGCAGTATCTAACCAGGTGGATTACTTAAAGAAGCAGCGCAGGCACCCTATCCCGCTCGAACGAACTTGTACCTCTTTTTCTCCTCTCTCGCTCATCTCAAGATCAAAACCACTAAATTTTTTCATATTATCACGGCAGCAATCATACCATAATAAGGAAGAAACAGAAAGGGGAATCTCTTTGTCTTCCGTTATTATAAAAACGATTAGAATCAGGAAGCGGTATCTGGCTGCTCTGGCGCTCCTGGCTTTCCTTTCTTTCTACCTGACCAGAGCCCAGAATGACAGGGCTGAAAGACAGGTTGTTGAAGCTATGTCCCAGGCGCTAGCCAGCAGGGTGATCGTGGTGGATTCCGGCCACGGCGGTGTTGACCCGGGCGTAGTGGGGAAAGGCGGGGCCCAGGAAAAAGAAATTACCCTGGCGGTGGGTAAGCTGTTGGCGGACAACCTGGCCCAGGCCGGCGCTATGGCCCTGATGACCAGGGAAACAGACAGCGACCTCAGTGATCCGGCTACAGCCGGAGTGACGGCAAAAAAGAGGGAAGACCTGGAAAGGCGGGTAGCTGTCGCCAACGATAACAGGGCTGATCTATATATCAGCGTCCATGTGAACAGTTCTCCCGACGCCAGCCGCAGCGGCGCCCAGGTTTATTACCAGCCGGGGGCAATCCATGGCGGAAAAGCCGGCCGGCATATTCAGTCAGAGCTTTCCAAAGTTTTAAAAAGCACTGATCGCCAGCCTACGGAGGTGGATTACTACATTACCAGAAACACGTCAATGGCCGCAGTGGTGGTGGAGGTAGGGTATATTTCCAATGGAGCCGAGGAAAAGCTGCTGTTGGACCCGAACTACCAAAGCAAGCTGGCCTGGGCCATATATGCGGGGGCTGTGAAGTATTTTGCCGTGGAAAACCCTCCCGCCCAGAAACCGCCGGGAAATGAAAGGGTCATTCAAACTTTCAAAGAGATGGAGAAGCAGATATTGAAGGAGCCTTGACACTGCCCATGCCTAAAGGCAGGGGATTCCTGGGGAATGAACGAGACAGTGATTTTTCACTGTCTCGTTTTGTGATATTTTGTCGGATGTTGCCATTAATAACTTGCCGTGGAAATGATTTTTTTTGTTGACATGTTATTACCATTTTGCTAATATAGCAGTAGAACATATGTTTGGGGCGGGCAAATATATAACATTTACCTGCCCCAAATGTTTTATTTTGCCCCCTCAAACAACATTAAGAGATGAAGGTGAAAAAGCCTTCACCAGATAAGGAGGTGAAATAGTGGCAATAAACAAGGTTCCCACAGGTTCTGTGCTCAAGCTGGTATTCAATGTTGGAATTGGCAACAATGGCAACCCGGTTTTTCGCACCAAAAGCCTGAACAATGTAAAGTCCACCGCGACTGATCAGGATCTTTTCGACGTAGCCGCAACGGTTGCCGATATGATGGATTACACGCTAAGCGGTATTTCCCGCGTCGACAACGCCCAGCTGGCAGAGGACTAATATACGCTAATTATTAATAATTATTGTAGAAAGGAGGGAGCGTATTGGCAGCTACCAGCAAAACACTGCGCATGGTTTTCAAGAGCCAGACCGGGAGAAACGTTACCATTACCCTGGACAACCCCCGCAACGACTTGACCGGCACTGAGATTGAAGCAGCCATGGAACTGATTATTGCCCGGAATATCTTCAACAGTTCGGGCGGTGATTTGGTGTCCAAGCAGGACATCAAGATTATTGACACCACTACAGACGACCTTTACGACCCGCCCGCCTAGGACACGGGCGTTAACATAAATTAAGCCGGGCTGGAGGATTTCCACCTCCCCGCCCGGTGCGCGATCCCAAAGTTTAAACAAAGAAAAGGAGTGGTTTAACTGGAAGCTATCCTGCAGGCGGTGGGTAACGTCGGCTTTCCCATAGCCGTAGCCGCGTATCTGCTGGTGCGCATCGAAGGCAAGCTGGAAGCGCTGGCAGCCAGTATTGCCAGGCTGGCCGAAGCAGTAGCGGGTGAGCGGTAGCAGGAAAAGAGAAATTCGCGTGGAGCTGAAGAAGAGCCGCCGGCATAAAACCGGCGGCTCTTGCTAGTGGAGTCAGGCTTATGACATTGTAGAGATGTACTTCCCCAATTATAGCTGAAGGGGATATCTGAGGATATATACCCTGACGCCGCACACCCGGCGTTATCTTTTTGGATAGCCCGCATTGTGGCGACATGCTATAATTGGGGTAAAATGTCCCGGGAGAGTGATCTATGAATATCCTGGTAACGGGCGGCGCCGGCTATATCGGCAGCCATACAGTTGTGGAGTTGGTCAGCAGGGATCACCATGTGGTGGTGCTTGATAATTTATCCAAAGGCCACAAGGCCGCGGTGCGCGGAATTGAGCTTGTCCACGGCGACACCGGCGACACCGGGCTTTTAAAGGATGTTTTTAGGAAACACAATATCGAGGCGGTGATCCATTTCGCCGCCAGCAGCCTGGTCGGTGAGTCTGTGCGGCAGCCCGCCGGTTATTACCATAACAACGTAGTCAAAGGGCTGGCCTTGCTGGACGCCATGGTGGAATCAGATGTGCGGCGCCTGATATTTTCCTCGACTGCGGCGGTATACGGAGAACCGGTGGAGGTACCGATCCCGGAGGAACACCCAACGGCGCCGACCAACCCTTACGGCGCTACAAAGCTGGCCCTGGAGGGGGCCATGCGCTGGTACGGCCAGGCTCATGGACTGCGCTGCGTCTCCCTGCGCTATTTTAACGCGGCCGGAGCGGACCCGTCAGGGAAGATCGGGGAAGACCATGACCCGGAAACTCATCTGATCCCGCTGGTGCTTAAAGCGGCTGCCGGCCTTGCCTCACATCTGGAGGTATTTGGTACCGATTACCCCACCCCGGACGGCGCCTGTGTCAGGGACTATATTCATGTGAGCGACCTGGCTGCGGCCCACGCTCTGGCCCTGGACGCTCTGGCAGCAGGCACGCCCGCGGCTGTCTACAACCTGGGCAACGGCAACGGGTACAGCGTTTTAGAGGTAATTAAAGCCGCCGAAGAGGTGGTTGGGAAGCCAATTAAAGTAAAATACGGGCCCAGGAGATCGGGCGATCCGGCGGCGCTTGTAGCCGGCTCCGGCAGGATCATGGCTGAACTGGGCTGGCAGCCGCGCTTCGCGGACTTGAAGACGATCATAGAAACGGCCTGGCGCTGGCACAGCAGTCACCCGTTCGGATTTGGCAAGTAACTGTGTCAAGGAGACGGTTTTATTGACACGCTAGGGAATGTCCCCGTTATTATTGGCGCAGGGGTTGTCCTTTCCTGGGAAAGCCAGGTGCAGGCTTTTGCTTTGAGCAGGTGTTATAAGTAATAAGGACGAAAGGCCCCAGGATAATTGTTTTCATTTTCGGATAATGATACCAAAATTAAAAACCCCCTTTCTAGAAGGGGATTTCTTTATCCTAGTCCGGCTCCTCTTCAACTTCTTTTGCCAGTTTCTCAAAAATTTTCTGCACCGACAGGATTTCTTTAATTTTATACACGTTCTTGCCGGTAAACACGACGCCCTCGTCGACATGCCCCAGACGGGCGTTTTCCAGTGCCCGGATGATACAGTACTCCCGGGAACATTCCTTGAGGCAGCCGTCGCATTCCTCCGGATTAGGCGCTGTTTTGTCCAGTATTTTTTTAACGAAGGGGTTGATCAGCGCCCGGCCCGGCATACCCACCGGGCTAGGAATAAGCACCACATCGTCAGCGGTAGCTTTCAGGTACATTTGTTTAAATGCCTCGGACACGGCGCATTCCATACTCAGCACAAAGCGGGTCGCCATCTGGACGCCGCTCGCGCCCAGCCTGATCGCCCTGGCGATGCCACTGCCGTCTACAATACCCCCGGCGGCTATTATAGGTATTTTTACTGAAGATGCGATTTCCGGCAATATTTCTTCAATTGAACGGCAGGTTCCCAAATGTCCCCCGGCTTCCACTCCTTCCGCCACTACAGCGGAAGCCCCCTGTTTTTCAGCGATTTTGGCCAGTTTGGCGGAAGACACGATGGATACGATCGGGGTATCAGATTCCTTGCCCCACTTGAAAATATCTCTGGAAAAGCCCGCCCCGGTAATGATCAGGTCAATCTTTTCCTCTATTGCCGTATGCACCAGAGCAGCGAATTGCCGTACGGCAAACATGATGTTGATGCCGATGATCCCTTTTGAGTTGCGCCGCGCGGTCCTAATTTCATTCCTCAGCTCATCCATTGACATGCCGGTAGCGGCGATAATGCCGATCCCGCCGGCGTTGGCTACAGCCGAGGCCAGTGGGGCCGTAGATACACGAATAGCCATTCCACCCTGGATGATTGGGTAGCGGGGCGCCAGGCGCCCGATTTTCAGTGATGGAAATTTCATCAAGATTCTTTTCTCCTTAAAATAATTTATCCAGTATATATTATCCCAACGAGTAATCTAAATATAAGTTTTACTGGTAAAATTAGCATTATTGGGTTTTAATTTGTTGGCTGTCGTGGCAAATTATACATTTTTCTTTTTAGTAATTCAAATATTCTATATAAAATAGTATAATCCTTTGCACTGAGGTAAAAACAATGTAATATTTAATGTAATATTTAATGTAAGTCAAAACGCATATATCGTATTTCATAAACCGGAGGTTTCACTATATTGAACAACCAGCTTCCGCCTTGCGCCGGCGCCTGCCCGGTACATACTGATGTCCGGGGATACCTGGCTGCTATAACCAGGCGGGATTACCTAGAAGCATACCGGCTGATCCGCGCCAACAATCCCTTTCCCTCCGTGTGCGCCTGGGTCTGCCAGCACCCGTGCGAGGATGCCTGCCGCCGTGCTGAAATTGACGCTCCCCTGTCTATTCGGGCTTTGAAGCGTTTTGTTGTTGAGGCGGTAGGACCTGTTTTGCATTTACCCACGGTACCGGATAGCAGCCGGAAGATAACGGTAGTCGGTGCGGGCCCGTCCGGGCTGACCGCAGCCTATGACCTGGCCCGCTGCGGTCACCAGGTGGTTGTGTATGACCGTCTGGCGGCACCCGGCGGGCACCTTCTAACCTCTCTGCCGGCCTACCGCCTGCCTGGTGAGGCTCTGCGGCGGGATATCGAAAGTATCAAGGCCGCGGGTTTGGAGATACGCTGCGGGTTGGAAGTCGGCAGGGATATTAATCTTGACCGGATCAGGGAGTGCAGCGATGCAGTTATCCTGAGTACGGGTCTGTGGCTGGGGCGGGGTTTAAACCTGCCCGGATTCGATCATCCTGAGGTGTTAAAAGCGCTGCCGTTTTTGCAAGCGGCCAACTCTTCCGAAAAACCGGCGGTGGGCAACCGGGTCATAGTAATCGGCGGGGGAGATGTGGCCCTGGATGCGGCTCGTACCGCCCTGCGACTGGGGGCAGCCGAGGTGGGGGTCGTTTGTCTGGAGCCGCGTGAGGAGATGCCCGCCCACACCTGGGAGATAGAAGACGGTGAGGCAGAGGGGGTTATAATCCACGCCGGCTGTGGCCCGGTAGAACTGCTGCTGGAAAATGTTGTAATCAGCGGTATAAATGCGCGGCAGGTTTTGTCGCTCTTTGACCGGGAGGGGAAAATTAACCCGGTTTATGAACCAGACAGCCTGGTTACCCTGCCGGTAGACACAGTGATCCTTTCCATCGGCCAGGCGCCGGATAATCACCTGCTGGAAGGATTTTTGCCCGAAACCCATAGCAGCGGTCCGCTGCCTGTGGCTGCCGCCTCCCACGTCAGGGGTGTATTTATGTGTGGAGAGATGGCTGACGGGCCGGGATCGACCATCAGCGCCATTGCTTCCGGGCGCCGTGCTGCCGTGCTGGTCGAGCGCTATCTAAAAGGAGAGGTCGGGGCGCCGTACGAACCGCCATTGGCAGTTATCGGGCCGCTACCGGGCCCGGTAGCTGAAAAAATACCCCGGAGCGAGCGCCAGGAGATGCCGCAGGTGCCGCCACAAGAGCGGAAGAAAAACTTTGCGCCATACGAGCAAGGCTTGGATGAGGCTTCGGCCTGTTTAGAGGCGGGCCGCTGCCTGAAGTGTGGCCTGGGAGCGACAATAATCACCGAAAAATGTGCAGCCTGCCTGAACTGCCTCAGGCTATGCCCCTATGGTGTGCCGGAGGTGGGGGGACACGCCCGCATATCCGTGGAGGGTTGCCAGGCCTGCGGGGTCTGCGCGGCGGTTTGTCCCGCCGGCGCCATTAATCTGGCCTGCCTGGATGATAAAGAATTCTTAAGATCGCTGGAGCTGTTTTCCATCAATAAAGATGTGGTTGTATTCGCCGGCCAGGGCTTCTGTATTGATAAAGCCGGCCAGGCCGCTTTTGATAAAGATCCCGCCCTGGCGCGGGTGCGGCTAGTAGAGATACCAACAGCAGACGCCCTGCGCCTGGAATGGCTGCTAAAAGTTTTTGAAAATGGGGCTGCCGGGGTCGCCGTAGTTGCCTGCGGAGCCGGCCGGCGCCGCCACGCGGAGGGAAATGCTACTGTAGAAGGTGTCATTTCGCGCGCCCGCAATTTACTGCAGGCAGCCGGCATCTCACCAGAGCGCCTGTTTTTCTGCCGACCGGGCGAAGACGATGACGTGTCTGGTTTATTGAAAGATTTTGTGCTGCAGTTGACATAGAATGATTACATTATAGATAAATAAAATTCAATATGCTGAAAAGCGCAACAACCGGGAGGCCTTATCAATAAAGGACCAGCGAACTTTTTGATAGTTTTGAAACAGATTGACAGCCTGGTTTATTTTAGATATAGTTAGGTTGTTAAAAAAATATTTTCTTCGTTAGGTGAGGCTTCTACACAGACACATGCCACTGCCCGGAAATGTCGAGAGACGCCGACGGGTTAACAGGTACTGCCGGCTTAAGGTTTTACTTAATGTGGCTGGGTTTGACCCTAGCTGTGTACGTGTCAAAACTTTCACGAGTGGAGAAGGTTTTCTGCGCATATTGGAAAAACCTTCTATTTAATGAGGGTTTTTTTGTCGTTTTGGAGTATGAAGGTAGCGTAGACTGTAAACCATATAACGAGAGTGGAGGACTGGTGATCAGCCTGCTGTTGCCGTGGGGGGAGGCTAAGATTATGATTTCGTTAAATGAAAATCTGGTTGATGTAATCCGCGACGCCCTGCGAACCGAGGAATCAAGGGAAAACCTCCCTATCATGCTGGAAGATCTGCAGCCGTTTGACCTAGCCCACATCCTGCCGGAGTTCGAGAAGTCAGAACAACTGAACCTGATGTCAGTGCTGCCTGCCGGCAAGGTTGCCGATGCGCTGGAACACCTGGAGCCTGTACAGCAGTACTGGTTTTTGTTCCACCTGGGAGAGCCTTTTGCCCGAGAGGTATTAAACGGTATGTCCAGCGACATCATCGTTGACTTTTTTGCGGCTATACACCCGCGCCAGGCTGACCGCCTAGTTTTGTGGCTGCCAGAAGAATATCAGACCAAGGTAAGGTCGCTGATGAGCTATCCCGAAAACACCGCCGGCGGCCTAGCCATCGTGGAATATGTATCCGCCCGGCAGAACTGGACTGCGGAACAGACCCTCGCCCACGTGCGAAAGATCGGCAAAGAGGCTGAAATAGTATCATACGTATACGTGTTGGATGCGCCCGGCAGGCTTGTCGGCATCGTGTCCCTGCGCGAGCTGATCCTCGCTGCGCCAAAGACGAAACTGGCGGAGTTTCTCAACAGCAGCGTTATCTTCGTTAATGCCGACACAGACCAGGAAGAAGTAGCCCGGGTGTTCGGCCAGTACGACCTGGTGGCGCTGCCTGTAGTAGATGGAAACGGCAGGATGGTCGGTATCATCACGGTAGACGATGTCCTCGACGTTGTGGAAGAGGAAGCCACAGAGGACTTCCAGCTCCTGGGCGGCAGCCAGCCGCTGGATGCGCCTTACATGCAGGCCGGGTTTTTTTCACTGTACCGCAAGCGGATCGGGTGGCTGCTGATTCTTTTCATAGCCCAGGCGTTTACCAGCAACATCCTCAGGTATTACGAGGGAGTGCTTAGCGAAGTGATCTCGCTGGCCCTGTTCATACCACTCCTAATCGGCACCGGCGGCAACGCCGGAGCGCAGGCTTCCACGCTTGTGGTCCGGGCACTCGCTGTGGGCGAGTTAACCGTGGGGGATTTTGCCAGGGTTGTCTGGCGCGAATCCCGCCTGGGGCTGCTGTTAGGCTTGACCATGGCGGTCGCCACCTTTATCAGGGCGGTAACAATCGACGGTTCAATGAATCTGGGCATTACAGTCGCCGCAACCATTGTGGCTATAGTAACGGTCAGTTCGACAGTGGGCGCGGGAATACCCATCATCGGCAGGCGGCTGGGAATAGATCCCGCTGTGCTTTCAGCTCCTGTGATTACGACAATCATCGACTCAGCCGGCCTGTTCATATACTTTGAATTCGCCCGACATATCCTTTTAATCGGCCGATAGACCGCCCATCGTTTTAAAGGGGGCAGCCGTTATTACGATTGAAGCCAAACAATAAATAATAGTTTTTTTTGACAAATATATGGCCGAGAGGATAAGCTATAAACAACATTAAGTTGGTAGGGATTAGAAGCAAAAGAGATGGGTTTTAATATTTTTTAGAGGGGGGTTTTTGATTGAGGTTTTCTACGCGGTCACGGTACGGACTGCGGGCAATGTTGGAACTTGCGTTTAATTATGATAAAAAAGAACCGACGCCCCTTTTTCAAATTGCGGAAAAGCAGTTAATTTCTGAGGGTTACCTGGAACATATGATGACTGTACTGCGCAAAGGAGGGCTGGTTCGCAGCGTGCGGGGCGCCCAGGGCGGCTATCTGCTGATGCGGGAGCCCGCCAAGATAACTGTCGGTAAGATCGTCAGGTGTTTGGAGGGGCCGCTTGCCCCCACTGCTTGTGTAAGCGAAGAAGACCCGGAAAACTGTATAAGAGCGGAATTTTGCGTGACCAAGCAGCTGTGGGAAAGAGTCAGGGAAGCAACCGCATCAGTATTGGACAGCGTCACCCTGGCGGATCTGTGCA
>JAQVLS010000177.1 GCA_028704035.1 Desulfotomaculaceae bacterium
GTGTTAAGCGTATTATGGATAATATGGGGCTGGTGTCGATTCATCGCCGGCGCCGCCAACGTTTCCTTACAGACAGCCGGAAATCCAAGGGTTTAGACTTACCAAACCTGGTACATAATTTAAACATTACAGAACCATTCCAGGTAATGACAAGTGATATCAGCTATGTAAGAACTGCTCAAGGTTTTGATTACCTCTGTTCAATAAAAGATGTGGTAAGCGGTATTGTGCTAGCCCAAAGCATATCAAACAACATGAAAGCAGAACTGGTAGTAAAAACAATCAACAAGGCTAAAAGTTGCTGGAACCTACCCATCGGCTGTATTCATCACAGCGATCGTGGAAGCCAATACACCTCGGAAATAGTGACAAAACTACTAAAAAAACATGGTATTCTACAAAGCTTCTCCAGGGCTGGCAAACCTGGGGATAATGCCTGGAACGAAAGCTATTTTGCAAAATTGAAAAAAGAAGCTGTTCACTGGCGGCATTTTCGAACACGTGACGAGGCAAGGCAAGCCATCTTTGCATATACAGAGGGGTTTTATAATACCCGGCGTGTCCAAAAACGCTTAGGCTATCTCAGCCCACTGTAGTGGCTAAATAACCACTACATGTTGGTTTCAGAAAGTGTTGCTTAAGAAATGTCCGGAAAAGTGTTGACTTCCCCGGTCCAAGATTTCTGTCTCAAAATCTAGTTCAAATATATGTCGGGGGGTTTTGCCTGATAGATATTCATTTACCAGTTCCATCATGTAATCAATATTTTTACCCATATCAGTTTTCCTCCCAGGCGAATTTTTTTGGGCTTGGATTGCCCGGTTGGGGGGTGAGTATCTTTTCCGGGATAGCTGCGCTGCCGGGCAGAAAGTCTGTAACTGAGGTTATGTAACCTGCCCTTCCCAAATTAGGTGCATGTGTAAAAATCCATGTTAAATATTCAAATGGGTTCAGACCGTTTTCTCCTGCACTCACAATCAGGCTGTAATAGATGGCACTGGCCCTAGCACCCTTTGGCGTGTTTGAGAATAACCAATTTTTTCTTCCGATTACAAATGGTTTAATGCTGCGTTCAGCACGATTATTTGAAATTTCAAGACGCCCATCAAGGAGATAACGTTCAAGATATCTCCTTTGGGATTTTGCGTAATGTATTGCCTTCCCCAAGAGGGTATTAGGCAGAGCAGCCGTACCCTTAATCCACTGGTAAAACTGATCAAACAAGGGCCGTGACAGCTGTTCACGTTCCTTATGGCGTTTTTCAGGGGAGAGCAAAGCAAACTGTTTTTCAAAATGGAATAATCTATCGCAATAGGCTACTCCTATTGCCGCATTGGACTCTGCCTGTTTTTCTTTGGGTAGGGTTTTAAATGCATCAAAAAACTTCCGCCTCAGATGTGCCAGACAGCCCACAACAATTATATCTTTTGGTAACCTATGGTAACCTTGATAGCCGTCCGTATGGAGATATCCTTTGAAATTTTTTAAAAATGCTTCCGGACGTATACGTTTTCTATCTGGTTGATAATCATAAAGCACAAGCTGATGTTTTGCCTCTCCACTGGTGCGGTATAGCCACATGTAGCTTTTTGACTGTGCCGCTTTCTCTGGTTCCTTGAGCACTTGCAAGGTGGTTTCATCTGCGTGCAGCACCTCATGTGCACATAGTCGGCGCTTCATTTCTTCATATACTGGTTCAAGCCAGTCTTCGCAAGCTTTGATCAGCCAGTTTGACATTGTTTGCCGGGAAAGGAGGATACCGTTTTGCTTCCATTCCTGTTCCTGACGATACAATGGCGATGCCATCATAAATTTTTGCACTGCAATATGGGCAATTGTTTCAGGTGAGGCAAACCCACCTTTTATGACGGGTTCGGGAATATTGGCCTTTAGAATAGGAACATGATCTGAGGTAGTTTCACAATTACGGCAGGCATAAACATGCTGAATATGTCGCACAATTACTGCCCTGGCAGGAATAATCTTGAGCTCCTCACGGATTTCTTTTCCCATTGTATGCATTTTACCGTTGCATTCCGGGCAGATGCAATCTTCAGCCGGCAACTCATGTTCAATTATCTCAACTGGTAAATCCTTCGGCAATTTATCGGTTGTAAGACGCGTCCGTTTGCGGTAGTGAGTCTTTACCTCAGTAAGATCAGGCTCCGGCATGGTCATATCGGAACCTAATTCAGCTTCGTTGAATATGGACAGCTGAGCCTCGTCTGTTCTTTCGCTTGATGCACCAAATTGCTTATGTTTGGCCAGGCGGATCTGTGACATCAGCCACTGTACCTGCTGCTCTAATTTGGCGATTTTACGGTCCTTTTCTTCAAGCATGTTAAGCAGTTTTTCTGCTGAAATTTCCTGTGTTTCCATAAGAAAATTATACCAGGAAAACAGTGCAATTACAAGATCTTAAGAGCTTTTTGGACCTTTTGCAAGATGTATTTTTAAGAAATTTGTCGCTCAAAAACCTCTTCCCGTTTCAGCTTTTTCTCTAGTTTTGCACCTTCAATTAAATATGATAATTCCCGGGTATCGAACAGCATAGTGGCAGTTTCGCCTTTGGCCGGCCAACGAAAATGTCCGCGCTCGAGGCGTTTGAAATATAGCCAAAATCCGTCGCCATCCCACTCCAGAATTTTTATTCTATCCCGTCTTCGATTGCAAAAGGCAAACAACGCCTCTGAAAATGGATCAAGGGAGAAACTGTCCTTAACAAGTGCCATCAAACCGTTGATAGATTTTCTCATATCTGTATGTCCACAGCATATGTATACGGGTTTTTCGCTCCATCTCATTACAATACCCTTAATATGCGGCAGACTTTTTTTAATAGTTCGGGATCTGTACCCTCATCTACCGTGATACGGCAACCGCCAGCCTCGATGCATAGGGTTGTTTTCGTTAACTGCTTCGGTTCTAGCTGTACCCAGCCTTCTGGTGTTATGTTTGCTGGTTCTTCCAATTTTAAAAACCCTTCGCAGGCTGCCTGGCGCAGCTTTCGCTGCCAGTAGAAGTATTTGCCTGGTCTTATTCCATTTGTTTCACAGAAATCTTTAATATTTTGCCCACTGCTTTATTGTTCCTGTATCACACGCGCCCATTGTGATAATCGATATTCTGCTGCAACCTTTTGCGTATCCATACAACCACTCCATTCAAAGTTGAAAAAGTTTGCCTACTTTTTAAAGTTTTTAAAGTTTTTCAACCGGTATTCATAGTGATTGTACTATTTTCAAATCTTCTATTCTATGTGACGATTTGTTTGACGCTCACCATTGACTAGTGTAAACGGCAAGTACTTTTCCATAAATTTCGGCAATTAATTTTCCACAAAAAACGGCAATTAAAAATCCATAGTTGCTTTTTTGTGTTACCAAATTTAATCGCCTCAGCCACTTTCCTTTGGATGCAGAAATGATTTTCTGTTCTCAAGACGGTAGCTTTTCCCATTCATCAATATTTTGTCACATCTGTATGTCAACCTGTCCAATATAGCTGTTGCAAGTGCTGGATCACCGAGAAATTCCGTCCAGTCTTCAAAGCCCTTGTTGGTTGTTATGATAATTGATGTTTGCTCCTGAAGTTCTGATATTAGCTGAAAAAACAGGTTCCCTTCAATTTCTTTTACAGGGAGGTATCCGACCTCATCAATCACAAGAAGATTTGACCTTCTAACACGGTTCATCTTCACCTTGCTGCGCCTGTCAATATCTTCTGTTCTCATACATTGCATCAGTGTTTGCATAGTTGTATAGCTTACTCTGTAGCCCTGCTCGCACGCATGGTAGCCCAATGCGATACTAAGATGGGTTTTGCCCACCCCGGGTGGGCCTGCAAATATTAAGTTGTATAAGCCCTCAATCCACGTAAGTTCAGCAAGCCGCCTTAATTGCTTTTCTGTGATTGCTTTGCAAAAGCCTAAATCAAAATCCTCAAGCTTCTTTATGTAAGGGAAGCCAGCTTCCTTAATGCGTTTGGCCTTAGCCTTGTCGTTACGAT
>JAQVLS010000012.1 GCA_028704035.1 Desulfotomaculaceae bacterium
GATTCTTCCGAGCTGGCTTTTAAAATCGCTGCTTCGCTAGCCTTTAAAAAAGGAGCGCTGCAGGCCAAGCCGATTATACTTGAACCGATTATGAGCGTGGAAGTCGTGGTACCGGAAAACTTTATGGGAGATATTATCGGTGATTTCAATACTAAACGCGGCAGGGTACTCGGCACTGACCAAATCGGCCGGCTTACCAAAATTATGGCCACTGTTCCCCTCTCAGAAATGTACCGCTATGCCATAGACCTTAAGTCAATGACCCAGGGTCGCGGCTCATTTACCATGGAATTCAACAGTTATGATGAAGTGCCCGCCCGCCAGGCCGAAGAGATTATTAAAAGAACTAAAGGCGAAGCTGAGGCTGAAAAATAAAAAAAGCGGGTGTATTATCCCGCTTTTTTTATAGGTTTATTGCAATTAAAGAAAAAGGATGTGTTAATGTGGATATGGACCTGAGTTATTTTTTGCAGAATAAAAGCCGGGGAGCGGAATATATAGAAAGGGCCATGACTGAACTTTCAATTAATATTACTGAGGACACAACGGTACAGGAACTGTTTGGCGTTTTTAATGGCATTCTAGCCAGGGCGATAGATATTATGCTTGAGGAAATTAACGATGGCGTTAATAGGAACCAGTGTTCAGGCTGCCTTCCACTGCAAAAATAAATTTTATAAGATGAAAACAATATGATGATATTATGAGCCCCTGGGTTTTACGCATGGGGTTTTATGTTGTTTTATAATAGGCATGAAAAGCATCTGTTTAAAATGAATTGTAACCAAAAAAATAAAACCCCACAGGGCCTTATTTTACTGGCAGGGGAGACAGGACTCGAACCTGCAACACCTGGTTTTGGAGACCAGTGCTCTACCATTGAGCTACTCCCCTGTATATAATTGAATTCAGTTTACTTGATTACAACGTACATTATATAAATTAAGGTGTTTTAAGTCAAGGGAAAACACTATAACCGAAGGATTTTCTTGTATCGGAACGAATATAATGAGATCAGCCCAGGCTAAATATATTTGTGGAGGTGGGTACAATAGCGCTGAAAATTGGTGTTTTAATGGGTGGCCGCTCATCAGAACGGGACGTCTCCCTCAGAACTGGCGCTGCTATTTATAACGCTCTGCAAGCTAACGGTTACTCTGCGGTAAAAATAGACGTTGGCTTTGATGTTGTTGAAAGAATTAAGTCTGCTGGCATTGACCTGGCGTTTCTGGCGCTGCACGGCAGGTACGGGGAAGATGGCGCAATCCAGGGAATGCTCGAAATGCTTGATATCCCCTATACAGGTTCGAGAGTCCTTGCCAGCGCATTGGCCATGGATAAGATCGCCACCAAGAAAATGCTGCTTTTTGCAGGTCTGCCGACGCCACGCTTTTTAACAATAAGTAAATTGAAGGCCATGGCGGCCGGTTTGGAAAATATTAGCGAACAGGTGCTGCAAGAAATGGGCCTGCCCTTGGTGATTAAAGCCCCGACCCAGGGGTCAACAATCGGCATATCATTTGTCAGGCAAAGGGACGAATTGGCAGAAGCTTTCGCCCTGGCTTTTAATTATGATCCTGCTGCTATGGTAGAACAGTTCATTGAAGGGGTTGAGCTTACGGCATCAGTACTAGGCAACGACGATCCCGTCGCGCTGCCTCTTATTGAGATAGTGTCTGCCACCGGCGTTTATGATTATGATGCCAAGTATACTGCTGGAATGAGCGAGCATATTATCCCGCCACGCATTTCTGCAGAAGATCAGGATAAAATAAAGGACTTGGCTATTAGAGCTTATAAAGCTATTGGCTGCCGGGGATTGGCTAGGGTCGACTTCATTTTGGAGCAAAGCGGTTTACCTTATATCCTTGAGATAAACACCATACCCGGTATGACCGCTACCAGTCTTTTTCCTGACGCAGCCAGGGCTGCCGGGATCGAGTTTCCGGATCTTATAAAACAGTTGGTTAGGCTGGCCCTGGAAAAACAATAACGGAATTGTGGAGCATAATTATGTATATTACTAGATCGGAATTAGCAGCGCTGATAGACCATACTTTGCTAAGACCTGATGCTGTAACTGATGATATAGTCAGGTTATGTGTGGAGGCAAAACTTTATGGTTTTGTTTCAGTATGTGTGAACCCCTGTTACGTTTCTACAGCCAGCAAAGAACTGGCTGGTTCACCGGTGAGGGTCTGCTCTGTTGTTGGATTTCCCCTTGGGGCCAGTACCCCGCCAATTAAAGCGCTTGAAGCTGCGGAGGCTGTCCGGAACGGCGCAGACGAACTTGATGTCGTTATTAATATAGGTTTTCTGAAAGGCGGACTGCCGGAACGGGTGAAATCAGATCTGGCGGGAGTTGTAGCAAGCGCCAGGGCTGAAAACCAAAACACAATAATAAAAGTGATACTGGAGACATGTCTGTTAACCGGCAGCGAAAAAATTAAGGCCTGCCGACTGGCCATTGAGGCAGGCGCGGACTTCGTTAAAACCTCAACAGGGTGGGGCAAGAGCGGAGCTACTGTAACCGACGTGGCCCTGCTGAAGCAGATCGTCGGCAACAGTAGCGGCGTGAAGGCCTCGGGCGGCATTAGGGACCTTACAGCCGTCATTGATATGCTTAAAGCCGGAGCTGCGAGAATTGGCACCAGTTCGGGACCAGCCATAATAAATGAGCTGCAGGAAAAGATTCTTTGAGATTTGACCATGTTTTCATGTCCGGCTTGATAAACCGGAATTTTTTAGTTATTTACTATTATTTCACAAAGATGGTTAAACTACAGTTGTACTATTTTAAACAGCGCATACCCCGGTTATTTTTTATTTGAGCAGGAATTGCCAGAAGTAACAGCGAAATATCCTATTAAAGCTCACAAAAATAACAACAGGGGTGATGGTTTTGAAAATACGCTGTATGTTGTGTGGAATGCCAATTTCTGATGAAGTGTTGGCAAGCGTTGATCCTCTTGAGGATGATGACGACGATATGCCCAAAAAGAAACCTATGTCGGTATGTCTGAGGTGCCAGGCGAAATTAAAGCACGAGGCAGATAGCCAACAAAAGATGCCCAAGCCTATATAGCAAGACAATTATAACCAGGAGGTAGAATATTTGCAGATTAACCTTAGAAGGATAATTAATTTTATTATAGTTGCGGCATTATTTATTTTAATCGTACTTGGCCTGTACGGGGCCAGGCTTTATACTGATTGGCTCTGGTTCCAATCTTTAAACTACCAGATGGTTTTTACGACAATTATTTTATCTAAAGCAGGTCTAAGGTTTGCAGTCGGATTTATCCTATTTGTGTTCCTATTCATAAACCTGTACTTAACCCGCGGTCCTTTGCTCAAGGCAACACAGAAAGCAACGGTTATTAAAGAGAATGATCTGCTTACAATCCAAAACGTTTCACTAAACCAACTAATAACACCACGATTTTTGGTCTTACTGTTTATTCTTATAAGTTTAGTAATGGCCGTCTTTTTTAATATTTCGGTAGCCAAAGACTGGATCGTTCTACAGCAATTCTTACACCCAAGTAACTTTGGCATCAATGACCCTATCTTCCAAAAAGACATCGGGTTCTATGTGTTTCAGTTGCCTTTTTACATTTTTCTCTACAATGTAGCCAGCATGGCTGTCCTGGTGACCGCCTTCTGGGTTACGATTGTGTATCTGGTGAGCAATTTTTTGCAAGGGAATCCGGGCAGGTTGCTGCACGATATTTCGGCGCGCTATCATCTTTCCTTCCTGGCAGCGGTTTTCTTTATTATCAAAGCTGTGGGATACCTGCTGGAACAATACATGCTTCTCTTTTCACATCGCGGCGCTGTATGGGGACCGGGTTACACAACAACCCACGCCACTCTTATAGCCTACAAGGTCCTGGCTGTCATCGCCCTTATATGCGCCCTGGCAATCTTAATTAACTTGTTTCTCCGTAAATTCAGGCTGGTTGTATACAGCATCGGCGTGCTTCTGGTGGCGTCTATAGCTCTGGGCGGACTCTACCCGGCTTTTATCCAAAAATTTGTGGTAACACCGAATGAAGCGGTTATAGAAAGGCCATATCTGGAAAGAAATATTAAATTTACCAGGATGGCATACAATCTTGATAAAATTGAGAAAAAGGATTTCCCTGCCGGCAAGACTCTTGCAGCTGAAGATATCCGGGCCAACCAGGATACGATCGGCAACATCCGCCTCTGGGATTGGGAGCAGTTGAAACAGACTTACGGCCAGCTACAGGAGATCAGGCTGTATTACGAATTCCCTGATATTGACATTGACCGTTATACAATAAACGGCCGTTACCGTCAGGTTATGCTGGCCCCCAGGGAGCTTAACCAGGATCATCTGACTGCCCAGGCCAAAACTTGGGTTAACCAGAGGCTGGTCTTTACACACGGTTACGGGGTCACTATGAGCCCGGTCAACGAGAAGACTACAGAAGGGCTCCCCACCTTTTTTCTGAAGGATATTCCGCCCACAGGCAAAACTGACTTAAAAGTGGATCGGCCGGAAATTTATTTCGGGGAGAGAACAGATCAGGACGTCCTGGTTAATACAAAATCACAGGAGTTTAACTATCCTCAGGGTGATGTTAACGTTCTTTCCACATACGAAGGAGAGGGTGGCGTTAAAGTAAATAATTTCCTGCACAGGGCTATATTCGCCCTGGCCCTGGGAGATTATAAAATAATCCTTTCCAGCGAAATCGATAATAACAGCAGGGTTTTATATTATCGCAATATCAAGGAGAGAGTACCTAAAATAGCGCCGTTCCTACAGTATGACAATGACCCCTATATGATCGTGAGCAATGGTAAGCTGTACTGGATGTGGGATGCTTATACAACAACAAACAAGTTTCCGTATTCAGAGCCATTTGATAGGATAAACAACTATATCCGAAATCCTGTTAAAGTTGTGGTTGACGCTTATACCGGACAGGTCGATTTCTACATCAGTGATAAAGATGACCCGCTGATCCAGACCTACAGCAAGATCTTTCCCGGTATGTTTAAATCTTTAGAGGAGATGCCCGAGGATCTCCATAAACATATTCGCTACCCGGTAGATTTCTTCCGGACACAGGCAGAAATGTATGCCGTCTACCACATGGAAGATAACCTGGTATTTTACAACAGGGAAGACAGATGGAATATAGCCAACGAAACCATGGGAAGTAGCGAAAAGCAAATAGAACCGTACTACACAATCATCAAAATGCCCGGAGAAAGTGAACCGGAATTTGTTTTAATCCTCCCCTTTACTCCGCAAAACAAAAAGAACATGATTGCCTGGATGGCTGCCAGGTCAGATGGGGATAATTATGGCACGCTTTTATCATACAACTTCCCCAAGCAGGAGCTCATCTACGGACCAACACAGATTGAAGCCCGGCTTAATCAGGATACTCTTATTTCACAGCAGTTGTCACTCTGGAATCAGCGAGGATCCAGCGTGATCAGGGGAAACCTTTTGGTTATTCCTGTCAAGGATGCACTGATTTATGTCGCGCCTATCTACCTGCAGGCCGAGCAGAGCAAAATGCCCGAGCTGCGCAGGGTCATACTGGCACACGGAGATAAAGTTGTCATGGAACCAACGCTTGAAATAGCTCTTGAAAAAATATTCGGAGAAGGTACGGGAATAACAATGCCGGAGGAGCAACAGCCTGATACCGGCGCCCCTGCCGCCAGTATTTCTGAACTCACCCAAAGTGCCAACCGGCTTTACGATGAGGCCCAAAATAAACTTAAAAACGGCGACTGGGCTGGTTACGGAGAGTCTTTGAATAAATTGAAACAGACCCTGGCCGAACTTGTGGTCAAAGCAGAAAACCAGCCCTAAAGTTAAATATTGATTACTGTCGGCGTTGCACCCATTGAACACCGATCAGACAATTACAAAAAAGCTGTCGGCCCGGCGCCGGCTGCTTTTTTTGCAACAGCCATGTTTTGTATGTCATTTAATAAATGGGGAGGTTATTAATATGGTACCAGGCGGTAAAATAAGGCGCATCGGCGTACTGACCGGCGGCGGAGACTGCCCGGGATTAAATGCGGTTATCCGCGCGGTGGTTAAAACTGCGATTGGCAGCTACAGGTTATCTGTTGTCGGCTTTGAAAACGGTTTCGGCGGCTTAATCCAAAACCGGGCGCGTGAGTTAACAATGAACGACGTGGTTGGTATTTTGCCACGTGGCGGGACCATCCTGGGCACTACCAACAGAGATAACCCCTTTCAATACCAGATGGTGATCAAAGGACAAAAGGTATTTAGAGATGTTTCCGACCGTGTTATTGAAAATATTAATATCCAAGGGATAGACGCTTTGATCGTCATCGGTGGTGACGGAAGCCTGAGCATCGGCAGGGAGCTTTATGAAAAAAAGGGGCTGCCGGTTGTCGGTGTGCCAAAAACCATTGACAACGATCTTTCAGCTACAGACCAGACTTTTGGCTTTGACACAGCCTTAAATACCGCTACCGAGGCTATAGACAAGCTGCACACGACGGCTGAATCGCATCACAGGGTAATGGTGCTTGAGGTTATGGGGCGTTATGCAGGGTGGATCGCGCTTCAGTCCGGTATCGCCGGCGGGGCAGATGTGATTCTCATACCCGAGATTCCCTATTCAATTGATAAAGTGTATGAAAAAATTTACAACAGGCGTGATTTCGGGAAAATGTTCAGCATTGTGGTGGTAGCGGAGGGAGCTAAAGCGATAGGCGGGGAAATGATCGTCCAGAGAAGAGTGGAAGAAAGTTTTGACCCAATCCGTCTGGGCGGCATTGGCAACGTAGTGGCCAGACAGATCGAAAAGGAAACCGGAATGGAATCCAGGGTAACGGTATTAGGCCACCTGCAGAGAGGCGGGACACCAACAGCTTTTGACCGGATCCTGGCGACGCGTTATGGTGCTGGCGCGGTAAACCTTGT
Source organism: Desulfotomaculaceae bacterium (assembly GCA_028704035.1). Taxonomy (GTDB): domain Bacteria; phylum Bacillota; class Desulfotomaculia; order Desulfotomaculales; family Pelotomaculaceae; genus Syntrophopropionicum. The sequence goes on from JAQVLS010000012.1 coordinate 6,956, forward strand.
TATGGAGGGCAAATTTGGCGAAATGGTATGCCTGCGCACACCCAATATCGAATCGGTAGCGTTGGCGGACGCAGTGGGAGAGATTCGCATGGTGCCAGTAAACGGCGATATGGTCCGTTCCGCCAGACAGGTTGGCATATCTTTTGGGGACTAATAAAGGCAGGCAGGAGCTGTAAATATGGTTAATAAGACATGTGCTAATAAAACCAGCTGGGAGAAAGCAGTAGAATTTCACGGGCATGAGTGCCCGGGATTGGCCATAGGATACAGGGCTACTGAGTTGGCACTGGAAGCGCTTGGCAGTGAACGCTCCATTGATGAAGAACTGCTGGCTATAGTTGAAAACAACGCCTGTGGTGTAGACGCCCTGCAGACTCTTGCAGGTTGCAGTTTTGGCAAGGGCAACCTGTATTATAGAGATCTCGGCAAGTCAGTATATACAATTGCCAGGCGCGGGGATAATAACGCAGTCAGGGTGGCAGTAAAATACGGCACAACATTTGACCCCAATTTCAAGTCCTTAAAAGAGAAAGCGGCCTCCACCGCCACTGAGCAAGATAGGACGCTTTACCATGAAGCACAGCAGAAACGCATAAAAAGCATTTTAAACGCAGGGACAGAAATGTTCGAAGTGAGAAGGGTGATAATTGAACTGCCGCCTCCGGCGTCAATATATCAAACCCTGCAGTGCAGTAGATGCGGTGAAGGTGTAATGGAACCCCGCGCGAGGCTGAAAGACGGCAGGGTTGTCTGCATCCCCTGCGGTGGAGAGTTTTAGCTGTGATTGTTTTAGACATCCCGGGCAGAGAAAAGCTTTTCTTAAAAAATATCGTTCTGGATTTTAACGGCACTATTGCCCTAGACGGCAACCTTATACCCGGCGTACAGGAAAGATTGAATTCCCTGGCTGACTCTGTTGCTATTTATATACTTACAGCAGATACTTTTGGAACAGTTTTATCTGCCTGCTCTTCAATAAACGGTAAAGTAATCGTGCTAAAAGAAACGATCGGTTCCGGTGAAAAACTGAAATTTATTCAAATGCTTGGCGCCCAGGAAACTGCGGTGATTGGTAACGGTGCCAACGATGTACTGATGCTTGAAGAAGCAGCGCTGGGGATTACCGTGACCGGGCCTGAGGGATCTTCTGTGAAAGCTTTAATGGCAGCAGATGTGGCTGTAAAAGATATTAATGACGGGCTGAGTTTGCTATTAAGTCCTAACCGTCTGGTTGCCACCCTAAGGCGATAAGTCTATTTATTATTTTTCAATTAAATAATGAAAATAAAATACCATAATTCCATATCTGGAGGGTTTTAGGCAGGCACCTCGTATTTAGTAATAAAAAACGGGGTGCCTAAATGTTAAAAAACCTTAGCCGCAGTTATAATTATAACCGATTCTTTTTAATAAAAAAAGCGGCGGGTGGAAAATCCGGGCTAAAACAGCTTGGCGATAATAGTAGTGTAGATTGGCCAACTTGCTGTAAAGCAGACACTTGTGTTAAAATAACCACAGAAATAAGCATGGAGGAGTACTAAGTGAGAATAGGTATTTTCACTGATAGTTATTTACCATATACAAGCGGCGTCGTTCGTTCTATCCAGACCTTTAACGAAGAACTAACCAAGTTAGGTCATGATGTCTATATTTTTGCCCCAAACTATAAGAACTGCAGCAGTGATAGCAAGGTATTTCGCTTTGCATCCATACCATCACCTACCAACCGTGACTTTACCGTGGCGTTGCCGTTTTCTTTAAAACTGAGGCCGACTATTAAACAGCTCGAGCTTGACTTAATCCATGTGCATTCGCCATTTCTGCTGGGGCGTCTTGGCGCCAGGTACGCTAGAAAAATTAACGTGCCACTGGTATTCACTTACCATACTCTGTATGAACATTATGTACACTACATGCCATTTACAAAGTCCGGCTCTAAAGATATTGCGCAAATTGCACAGTCATTCTCCAAAGATCTGGTACAAAAAGTCAGCCGGGATTTTTGCAACCTGTGCGACCTGGTAATAGTGCCAACCGGCATCGTGGCGGACTACTTGCAGGAAATTGGTGTAAAGACTACTATGAAAAAAGTGCCCACTGGTATTAAGACCGCTGAATATAAAAAAGGGGAGAGGGGATGGCTTCAAAATAAGTATAAAATCTCTCCTGATGATAGAGTTCTAATTTTTGTCGGCAGGTTAGGCCTGGAAAAAAATATTCCATTTATATTTGAAAGCTTTAAGGTGGTAAAAAGCAGGATTAACAATGTCGTCCTTGTAATTGTAGGGGGCGGCCCCGAAGAGGAAGAACTCAAAGATATTGCTGTTGATTTAGATCTTAGTGACAGCATTGTTTTTACAGGAACCCTGTCGCCGCGGGATGTAATCAACTGCTACGCGGGCTCAAACGTGTTTGTATTCTCATCTGTTTCCGAGACTCAAGGTATTGTGATAGCTGAAGCTAAAGCTGCCGGTCTGCCGGTGGTAGCCATACGCGCAAACGGTGCTGCAGAAATGGTTGAAGATGGGATCGACGGTTATCTTACCGACCAGAGCACAGTAGAGTTTGCAGAGAAGATCATCGACCTGCTGAATAACGATGAGCACAGATTGAAAATGGGAAAGAATGCCGAAATAAACGCTGCAAAGCTTGATTCAGTAAACTGTACTGCAATGCTTTTAAATTGTTACCAAAGTCTGAAAGAAACGTGATGAACCAGACGATTCAGGAATTGGATAGGGCAGGAAATATCCCTCCATTAAATGGCTGGGGGCATCCATTTAATGGAGGATGCCTTCAAATAACTGAGGTTTTTCCCATTTGAATAGCGGGACACCAACGGAATCCCGGCGGAATCAACAATGAAGACTGTACCTAAAAATGACCGGCTAAAATGCCGGTTTTTGTTTGACATATATTAGGTCAGGCGTTAATATAAATATAAATAAGAACGTTACTATTTGGAGGTATAATGACAGAAACAGAAATAATTCAAAAAATAAAGACAAAGGGGTTCAAGATTACTTCACAACGCCGGGCAATTATCAAGGCGTTGCTTGTATCGGACAGACCGCCAACAGCAAAGGCTGTATTCGAAATAGTAAGGGATAAGTATCCCGATGTCAGCCTTGACACAGTGTATCGAAACTTAAATCTTCTTGCTAGAATAGGATGCGTAACTAAAATCAACCTAAAAAATAGTGAGAAGAGTCGTTTTGAGCTCCTCAAGCACCATCATCACTACCACTTAGTCTGCCTTGGCTGCGGAGAAGCAGTCTGCCTAAAAAAGTGCCTGCTGGACATGCACATAGATGTTTTAAAAGGTAAGGGATACAAAATTGTAGGACATGCCTTTGAAATATACGGTTACTGTCCCTCCTGCTGTAATGCGGCAGAAAAAAGCAAAGAGGTGGAATTATGCGTGAAATAGGAAATGGTTTTATAAGCAAATTTTTGATTCTCTTATTTATGATTTCCTTTTTGTCCGCATGCGCCAGTCAAACTGTAAGCAATGAAAAAGAAAAAACTACTGTTTCAGATACTGTTAATTTAGCCACGACATTTTATCCTATGTACATAGAAGCGTTAAATATTACAAAAGACATACCCGGCGTAAAACTAATCAATATGGCTCCTCCCACCACCGGCTGTCTTCATGATTACCAGTTGACCCCGGAAGATTTAAAAAAAATGAGTGAGGTAGATATCCTAATCATTAACGGGGCTGGGATGGAGACATTTACAGATAAAATAGTCAGTCAACTGACTGAACTGAAAATCATTGATGCCAGCCGAGACATACCACTGATAAAAGGTGAAGAGGATGAATACAACCCCCACGTCTGGGTAAGCATCACCAATGCCATCAAACAAGTTAAGAATATCGAAGAACAGCTTGCCATACTTGACCCGGACCACGCTGTCCATTACGCCGCCAATGCTGAGGCTTATGCAGCAAAACTGGCTGACCTTCGCGTTAGGATGCACCAGGTAATAGACAATGCGGACAGAAAGGATATTGTCACCTTCCATGAGGCGTTTCCTTATTTTGCCCAGGAATTCAATCTAAATATAATCGCCGTCATAGAACGGGACCCTGGTTCCGAACCAAGTGCGGCCGATTTGTCCGAGACTGTCAAAACTATTAACGAGACAGGCACAAAGGTTGTTTTTACTGAACCTCAATATCCGGCCAAATCCGCTGAAACTATCGTCCGGGAAACCGGCATAGAATTATATATACTGGATCCGGCAGTAACAGGTGAGATGGAACCGGATGCATATTTAAACATCATGGAGAAAAATATGGATATATTGAGAAAGGCTCTAAATCAAAATGAATGATAGCGCAATTGCCAGGACTCAATCAAAAGCCTGCGGCCTTTGCTGCACGAAGCTTGAATCTTTTGGAGTAACCATAGGCAAGACTGAAATCCTGAGGGATATTAATCTCCATATTCACTGTGGTGAACTGACCGCGCTGGTCGGGCCCAACGGGGCAGGTAAAACAACACTGCTCAAAGCTATACTGGGGGAGGTCCCTCACTCGGGCACTTTAAGGTTTCTGGATATCAAGAACTGCCATACCAGAAAACCACTGGTAGGTTATGTGCCGCAAAAACTTGAGTTTGATCCTGGCGCTCCGATCAGCGTCTTAGACCTTTTTTCAGCCGGACTCTCCGCCAGACCAATTTTTTTGGGGCATACAAGCCGTCAGCGTGAGCATGCTACCGCCATTTTATCTGTTGTTCAGGCGGAACACCTTTTAGAAAAGCGCCTGGGTGATTTATCGGGCGGAGAATTGCAGAGGGTGCTGCTGGCTCTGGCGCTGGATCCATGTCCCGATTTACTGCTTATGGATGAGCCGGTATCAGGGGTTGATTCGCATGGCCGGGAACTTTTTTATAATATAGTTTCAAACCTGCGCCAGCACTACGATCTGTCGATTATCCTGGTATCACACGACCTTGTTATGGTCTCGCGGCACGCTGACAGGGTATTGTTTATAGACCGCACACTGCAGTGTATGGGCACGCCGCGAGAGGTTTTCAGCAGCGAAAATATCAAACGGGATTATGGGTATGTTTACCAGGGGGGCATTAACGAGAAAGATTCGCCCTTAAATAAACATTCAATTAAAGGGGTTGGCGCATGATGGAGTCCTGGTATTTTATAATTGACCACCTGCTGCCCTTTGCCTGGACCCATCACACTTTTATGAAAAACGCCCTGCTGGCTGTATTATTGGTAGGACCGATGTTCGGCATCATGGGGACCATGGTTGTTAATAACAAGATGGCTTTCTATTCGGATACCATCGGCCATTCTGCTCTGACCGGCATAGCTATAGGAATCCTCCTTGGTTTTCAGGACCCCTTGTGGATCATGGTGATTTTTTCTATCTTCCTGGCGGTGGCCATATCATTATTAAAATATTATACAACAGCTTCAATAGATACAGTTATCGGTGCCGTGTCCGCGACAATGGTGGCGTTGGGCATTGTTATACTCTCGCGGGGCGGAGGTTTTGCCAGATTCTCCCGTTTCCTCATCGGTGATTTATTAAGCATCACACCCAGAGAAATTTACCTGCTCATATTCGCCTTTGCGGTCATAGTAGTTCTCTGGACAGCCATGTTTAATAAATTCCTCCTGCTCAGCGTTAACCCTATACTGGCTCGCAGCAGAGGTATATCGGTGGACCTGGTGGAAACACTATTCTGCATCATCATCGCGGTAATCGTAACAATATCAATACAGTGGGTGGGCATTTTAATTATAAATTCGTTTTTGATCCTACCCGCCGCCGCCGCCCGCAATGTCAGCATCAATATGAGGGATTACCACGTGATTTCAGTATTAATAACCTTAATTTCCGGCATAATGGGGCTCCTGCTGTCATACTACTGGTCGACAGCCACCGGCGCAACAATTGCTTTAGTTGCTGCCGCATTCTACCTGCTTACCCTTCTGTTGAAACCTAGGTTTGCATAGAAATAGCAGAATGTATTTTTTCCCTGCCTGCAAGGCAGCTTTTTTATTTTCGGGCATAAAAGCCGACCAAAGCATAAACAATATTAGATAAAGACCTATAGCAGGAGATGTTTTAAATGGCACAGGAGACACATCTAAACAAAAAAGCAAGTGAAAGCGAAATACCTGCGTCTTTCGTATATGAAGGCATGCCGGAAGAAAAAGCAGACGAAAAAAAAATACGGGGAAATAAATTTTCTGAACTGGACCAGTATATCAACTTATATACAAAAGAACCTGGTCAGCTGATTATAATTCTGCAAAAGGCGCAGGATATTTTTGGATATCTGCCGGAGAAGGTGCAGGCTTATATAGCCGAAAAAACCGGGACGCCTGTTAGCGAGGTTAACGGCGTTGTCACATTTTATTCGCTTTTTTCTACCGAGCCGCGGGGAAAATACACCCTGGATATCTGCATGGGAACAGCCTGCTACATTAAAGGCGCCCAGGAACTGATGAATACGCTGAAAGATCAACTGCAGATAGACGCCGGCGAGACAACTCCGGATAACTTTTTTACAGTTAAAAGCACCCGTTGCATCGGCGCCTGCGGGCTGGCGCCGGTACTGGTTGTAAACGGAAAAGTGCATAGAAACGCCAACTCCGGCCAGATCACAAAAATAATAAAGCAATACCGGAAAGGTGAAGATGGTGAAAATAAAAAACACTGAAAGTCTCAGGACAATAAAGAATAAATTTTTTCCTTTGATCAAACAAAGACTGGGTCACCGCAACGGTTTAGGTATTACCCAGGTGCTGGTATGCTCCGGCACGGCCTGCTCCTCTGCGGATAGCCAGGATTTTCGGCTGGAACTTGAGCGGGAACTGGACCGGCACAATTTGAGAGATAACGTGCGGGTTATTAAAACAGGGTGTTTTGGTTTCTGCCAGCACGGACCTATTGCCATGGTCCATCCCGGTGAAGTGTTTTACTGCCGGGTCGAACCGGACGATGCTAAGGAGCTTGTGGAAACACATTTAGTCAGCGGCCGGATCGTGGATAGACTTCTCTATCAAAATAACGGTCAAAAAGCCAATAATATCGAAGATATTAATTTTTTTAAAGCCCAGAAACGGATAGTACTGCGTAACTGCGGCGTAATAAACCCGGAGGAAATCGGCGAATACATCGCATTAGACGGCTATTTCACCCTAGCAGATATTGTCTTAAATAAAAAACCGTCTGAAATAATTGATAGAATCAAAAAATCCGGACTGAGGGGTAGGGGGGGCGCCGGATTCCCGACTGGTCGGAAATGGGAGATGACGGCTGCCCAGGATGCCAGCCCCAAGTATGTTTTGTGCAACGCGGACGAAGGGGATCCCGGCGCTTTTATGGACCGCAGCATCCTGGAGGGAGACCCGCATAGCATCCTAGAAGCGATGGCAGTGGCCGGCTATTGTATTGGCGCGGCGCAGGGTTACATTTATATACGGGCAGAATATCCCATCGCTGTGGAAAGACTGGAAATCGCTATTGACCAGGCCAGAAAGTATGGTCTACTGGGCAAAAACCTTTTTGGCACTTCCTTTAACTTTGATATCGGACTGCGCTTTGGAGCTGGCGCATTTGTGTGCGGAGAGGAAACCGCGCTGCTCCAATCCGTCATGGGCCAACGCGGGGAACCAAGTCCCAGACCGCCCTACCCGGCTCAGGAAGGTCTCTGGGGCAAACCAACATTAATCAGCAATGTTGAAACCTACGCCAACATCCCGGTCATTTTGAGAGAGGGCTGGGAATGGTACAGCGGACATGGCACGGCGACAAGCAAAGGCTCTAAGGTGTTCTCCCTAGCCGGCAAAATCAATAACACCGGCCTTATCGAAGTACCCATAGGCACTACCCTGCGCACAATTGTATTTGATATAGGAGGCGGCATACCAGGCGGAAAAAAATTTAAAGCAGTCCAGACCGGCGGACCTTCAGGCGGCTGTATACCTGACAAATACCTGGATCTCCCCATAGATTATGAATCCTTGAAAGAGATTGGGTCGATGATGGGGTCCGGCGGTATGATAGTTATGGACGAAGAGAACTGCATGGTTGACATAGCCCGGTTTTACGTTGAATTTACCCAGGACGAGTCCTGCGGGCGCTGCACACCCTGCCGGGTGGGGACCAAAAGGCTTTTAGAAATATTAAAAAGAATTACGGAGGGTAAGGGAGAAATAGAGGATCTGGAGCTGCTTGAAGAACTAGCCTTTGACATCCGTGACGCGTCACTGTGCGGTCTGGGCCAGACCGCTCCCAATCCTGTAATTTCTACATTACGTTATTTCAAGGAAGAATATATCGCCCACATCAAGGATAAAACCTGTCCGGCCGGTGTGTGCAAAGCGCTTCTTGACTATACGATAGATGAAGCCAAGTGCGCCGCCTGCGGTCTTTGCGCCAAGGTTTGCGCCGCAGGCGCCATTACCGGCGCGCGGGGAAAGCCATACCGGATCGATCCTGATAAATGCCTTAAATGTGCGGCATGTGAGGCTAAATGTCCAAAAGATGCTATTACCAAAGGAGCCAGGAGGGAGGTCGTTAATATTGCAGAAAACTGTATACTCACCGGGACCGGTGGTCAGGAAGAAAGGGCAGCTTTATGATAACCCGGAAACAGATGTGGAAAAAATAAGGCTGACCATAGACGGCAGGGAAGTCGAAGCTGAGAAGGGGATGAATGTTTTAGAAGCCGCCCGTCTGGCCGGTATTGAGATCCCCAGTCTGTGTTACTTACGGCATATCAACGAAATCGGGTCCTGCCGGGTGTGCCTGGTTGAGGTGGAGATAAAAGGGGCCAAAACGCTCCAGGCTTCCTGTGTTTATCCGGCCACCGAGGGACTGGTCGTCCATACTTCATCACCACGGGTGAGACGCGTGCGGAAAACCATGGTGGAACTGCTCCTGTCTGATCACCACCTCAACCAGGCACACCCGGCAGGACCCGATTTCGTTGATATGCCGTAAGTAACACAGACTGGGGATCTCAATAACGGCCAGACGTGCGGCTTCTAAAACATTC
>JAQVLS010000178.1 GCA_028704035.1 Desulfotomaculaceae bacterium
TAATATGCCTGCGCGGCGGCTACGGCAGCATGAAGCTGCTGCCCGGCATAAACTACCGCGCCGTGCGCCGCAACCCGAAATTATTTGTGGGATACAGCGACATAACCGCGCTGCAGCTGGCCCTCTGGAAAAAGACCGGCCTGGTGACCTTTTCAGGCCCCATGCTCACACCCGACCTGGGAGACAAACCCAGCGATTTTACTCTGAAACATTTTTATAGCGCAGTGACTGACCCGCGCCCCCTTGGCGCTGTTCCCTGCGCGCCCGGCGTAAAAACGACCGTACTTATTCCCGGCAGCTCCCGCGGGCGCCTGCTCGGAGGCAACCTGACCATGGTTGCCGCGACTCTGGGTACTCCCTATGAAATAGACACGCGGGGCGCCATTCTGTTACTGGAAGATGTGGATGAGCAGCCCTACCGGGTTGACCGCATGCTGCAGCAGCTGCGCCTGGCCGGTAAGTTTGACCGGGCGGCCGGGGTGGTTTTCGGCGAGTTTACCAACTGCAAAGCTGAAGATGAGGATAATTCCTTTACCCTGCCGGAGGTCCTTGAAGCAGCCGTTGCGGGTCTTAATATACCATGTTTCCACGGCCTTTGTGCGGCGCACGGTATGCACAAGGCTACCCTCCCCCTGGGAGTGCAGGCGGAAATCAACGCGGACGGATGCCTGCTGAAAATAATCGAACCGGCTGTGGTATAATTTCACTGACAAATGAGCCGTGGGAGGGGAGCCTTATGAAATATCCTTTGCTGCATGACAAAAACCGCGAATTCTTAATTTCTTTGCTGGAGGATATGGCCAAAAGATGGCTGGCGCATGACGGGTTGTGGTTTCAAGCTGTGGAAAAAGAATTGGACATGGAGTCCGCCATCAAAATAGATGCGGCGGCCTGGGAGAAGTTTTCGCAAGTTGAGGCGCACAGAATTAAAGCGCTGCTGCAGCTGCCTGACAACGGGGGTATTCCGGCACTGAAAACTGCGCTCGGTTTGCGGCTATATGCCTTTGTTAACAAGCAGGAAATCATTGATGTGGACCAAAATAAAATAATTTTTAGAATGAATGACTGCCGCGTGCAGTCGGCGCGGAAAAGAAAGGGTTTGCCGGATTTCCCCTGCAAAAGTGTGGGGCTGGTGGAATATTCCGTTTTTGCCAGGTCAATCGATCCGCGGATAAAGACCCGGTGTCTCGCCTGTCCGCCCGATGAACACCCGGCTGACTATTTCTGCGCCTGGGAGTTCTGGATCTGAAGATTTTAAATTTCTTTTTTTCTATAAATAACATGCTCCATTAAAAGAGCAGCTAATGTCCCTACTACAAAACCATTGCCTACAATGGGTACCAGTAAAGGGGGAAAGACGCCGAGGGCGTCACTTGGGAGAAAAGAAACTATAATTCCCAGCATCAGGGGCAGCCCAAGTATTAAACCATCCTCAAAGGTAAAAGTTTGGCTGCTGAATGCCATGATCAGGCCTGCAGCAATTTGGGAACACATGATATACAACAAGACTATACCGATGATCAAGGAAGGTATGTTTCCGATAAAGGCAACAATTTGAGGCAAAAAGGAGATTAACAACAAACCAATGCCCGCAGGAATCAGGGTAAAACGGGAGGCAATGCCATTGGCGGCAATAATACCTGTACTCAGGGAAAAGTTGACGGTACCAATCACATTTAAAAAACCCGCCAGCATATTGGACAAGCCGGTAACGGCAATCCCGGCGGTAATCCTCTTATTCATATTGGCAGGGTTAATAAGCCTGCCGACGGATTGAATAGAACCCAAATCATTAATGGAGAGCGCTAAAAAGCAGATCAAAAAAGATACTAGAACTCCTATATCCAGGGAAAAACTGAATTTTGCCCCGGTTAAAAAATTGGAGAACCATTTATATTCCAAACCATAGAACCATTGATAATCAGGAATAAAAGCCATGTAGATTAAACTGCCTGCTATTAACGCCCATATAATCAGGGTGGATTTCCAAATGCCTGTTAATAATTTATTGGCCAAAAACATCCCCAACACAAAAAGCAGGGCAAAACAAAAATGAAAAAATTCCATGCCGGCTTGTGGTACTGTTAGAATTAATTTTAAAATGGTGGGCGTTAAAGTAAAAGCGATCAAAATCAAAATAGCGGCCACCACCCTGGAGGTAAAAAGCCTTTCCAGTTGCGCGAACAAACCGGTAATGCTTAATAAGGCTAAAATGGTCCCTCCGATCACGATGGAGGAATAAATACCTGCCATGCCGCTGCTTTGGCTGGCCACAATTCCCACCAATAAAACTGTGGCCGGCCCGAGTATCAAGGGTAATTTATGCCCGAAAAAGAGCTGTGACAGCAAGCTTATTGCCACCACGAAAAACAATTTTTGCATATAGTTGACTTGGAAGCCGGGATCGCTGAAATGTAATCCTGCTACTACTTTGCCGATTATAATCACCGTCGGCAAGCTGATTGCCAACCATTGCAATCCATATAGGAGGGTATCTATTAAGGGAGGCTTTTCATCCAGGCCGTACTTTAGTTTAATGCTGCTCAAATTAGTAAATCACCCTTTTTTTAATGTATTTAACGCACCGGTTTTTAGATGCATTTCAAGGCGAGGTCCAGAGAGAAAAGGTATATTTGCTTTTCCTTGACCGGGCAGGCCAGGATTTCTTCCACAGCCCGGGCGTAAAGAGCCAGCTGCCCCCGGTAGCGGTCAAGCGCCGTTGCCTCCTCTCCGGCAGCCAGCGCGTCCGTCTTGTAGTCGACCAGTAGGTAGCCGTCGCCTTCGTCTACTAGACAGTCCACCACCCCCTGGACAATCACTTTTTCATCCGTACTGCCCGGCAGGCCCGGGTATACCTCAGCGGCGGGCAGGGCCAGGGTAAAGGGCAGTTCCCGCAGCACCTCGCGGCCGGCCAGGATTCTCTTACCCAGCGCACCGGCAAAAAAGGCAGCTATTTTTGCCACAGGCACCGCAGCCGCCTGTTCTTCCGTCAGGATTTCCCGCAACACCATGCCTGCTATTTCCTTCTTTATATCTTCGGGGGCAGGCGCTCCCTTTAGATTGATATTTTGCATCACCAAGTGCAGGGCTGATCCTTTCTCCGCTGCTGTCAGACCTTGCTCCTCCTGCATAAAAAGCGGGCGGTCGCCAATTTCCGGTCGGTAGTCCCGCGCCGCGCCGTCCTCTTCAGCAGCCGCCCGGTCATACCTCCTCTTCAGTTCGGTTACAGAGATTTTGGCTGCCAGACCGACGGTTTCAGCGGCCGGGTAGCGCCAGCCGAGCCAGTCATTGATTATAGCGGCATATGCTCCTGCCGCAGCCGGCGGCTCTTTCTTTTTTATCAGCGACAGTATTTCCGGCGCGGCAGCCTGATCCGCGGCGGTACTTTTCAGCCCTGTATGTAAATATACCCGCCAGCGGGAACTATCAGCGTCAGCAGCGGCAAACGGCTTCTCCTCAAATAAACCGGCCTGCCTGATTGCCGCGCCGTCCCTGTGCCTGGCCAGCGCCGCGCCCAACCAGTCCAGGTAGGTAGAGGCGCCGGCAAGGTAGCCGTCCGGCAGGTTCCACCCGGCGGTTCCCGCTGGTCCGCACCAGCGCCGGACACAATTTGTCAGGCCGCGCGCCGATCCGACGAGGACCAGTTTTTCCCGCGCCCTGCTCAGGGCTACGTATAAAATGCGCATTTCTTCCGCCAGCGCTTCCAATTTTAACTTTTGTTTCAAGGCCAGCTTGGACATGGCCGGATAGGTTACCCTGGCTGCGGTGTCTACCAGCTGCAGTCCCAGGCCCAGGTCCTTATGAAACAGCATGTCCTTATTCAGGTCGCTGAAATTAAATTTTCTGCCCAGGCCGGCGACAAATACTACCGGAAATTCGAGGCCCTTGCTTTTATGAATACTCATAATCCTGACCACATTTTCCTTTTCACCCAGGGCCCGGGCGGCGCCCAGGTCGCGGCCCCCTTCCCGCACCCGCTCGATGAAGCGGAGAAACA
>JAQVLS010000179.1 GCA_028704035.1 Desulfotomaculaceae bacterium
TCTCCCTCTATCTTCAAGCACTACAATTACCACCCCTCTATTTTTCGAGACCTTATTAAAGCAAACAACCCGGGGATTACCTTCAGGTATTGCTCTAATAGGCCGGGTGACCATTATTTCAATTTCGTACCCCGCAGCCTTGCATATATGCAAGGCCGCGTCCAATGGATATCCTATGATGTCAAGTGTCTGGTCCATTATTAAACCTGCATTATCTCCTGTTCTTTGGTGGATAAAATGTTATCAATATTTTTAATCATCCGGTCTGTTAATTTTTGCACTTCATCCTGATGCCGCTTCAGGTCATCTTCAGAAATTTCCCCTTCTTTTTGTGCTGTTTTGAGGTTATCGTTTATGTCGCGGCGGACGTTGCGTATCGCCACACGGCCTTCTTCGGCTTTTTTCTTGATCACCTTCATCAAATCAGCCCGTCTTTCCTGAGTCAGCTGCGGTACGGCCAGCCTGATCACCGTTCCGTCACTGGCCGGTGTGATCCCAAGATCAGATTTCATAATAGCACGTTCGATCTCGGACATTGAGCTCTTGTCCCACGGCTGGATAACCAGTAACCTAGCTTCCGGCACGGTAATGTTGGCAAGTTGGTTAACAGGTGTCGGAGTACCGTAGTAATTTACCATAATTTTATCAAGCAGTGCCGGCGTAGCTCTCCCTGCACGCATTGAGGTAAATTCTTTTTTGACAACTTCAATGGTTTTTTTCATATTGCCTTCAGCTTCTTTAATTATCTCTTTGACCAAAAGACTCACCCCCCAATGTAGGTACCAATTTTTTCTCCGAAAACTGCTCTTTTAATATTGCCGTGCACATTTAAATCAAAAACAATCAATGGTATTCTATTATCCATACACAATGATGCTGCGGTAGAATCCATGATGCCTAACCCACGATTAAGCATTTCTATATAAGTAAGCTCCTCAAACTTTTTCGCCCCGGAATTGATCATCGGATCACAGTCATAGACCCCGTCTACCCTTTTTGCCATCAGGATTACCTGAGCTTCAATTTCTGCCGCCCGCAGAGCTGCGGTGGTATCAGTCGAGAAATATGGGTTTCCAGTCCCTCCGGCAAATATGACCACCCTGCCTTTTTCCATATGTCTAATGGCACGCCGTCTAATATAAGGCTCGGCAACCTCTTTCATTTCTATGGCTGTCTGCGTGCGGGTATTGACTCCGAATTTTTGCAGGGCGTCATGCAGGGCCAGGGAGTTCATAACCGTGGCCAGCATTCCCATGTAATCCGCTGTAGCCCTGTCCATTCCTTTAGCGCTTCCGGCTACCCCCCGCCAAATATTTCCTCCGCCGACCACTATAGCTATTTCAACCCCGAGAGCCGCCACTTCTTTGATCTGCCCGGCAATAGTGTTAACAACATCAGGGTCAATGCCAAAACCCAGGGACCCGGCCAAAGCCTCACCGCTCAATTTTAAAACAATGCGGCTATATTTTGGAGCAACCATATCAGGCAAAAACCTCCAGTCCCAAAATAATTCTACAATCTATCCAAAATTCCTTTTGGGAAATTTTTATTTACAGACATTTTGGGTCATTGCCTTAACTTCGGCCGCTAGGTCTACCTGTTTCTTTTCAATTCCTTCGCCCAATTCATATCTGACGAAACGTCTGACGCTGATGTTCTCTCCGATTTTAGCTATTTTTTCTGTCAGCAGCTGTTGCACAGTTAAATTTGTGTCTTTAATAAAAGGTTGTTCCAACAAGCATATTTCTTTATAGTATTTTTCAATGCGACCGGCAACCATTTTGTCTACTATTTTCTCCGGTTTACCCTCATTGAGAGCCTGGGCGCGCAGGATCTCTTTTTCTTCATCCAACGCGTCCGTAGGTACTTCTTCCCTGCTTACAAACTCCGGTTTAGCAGCCGCAATCTGCATGGCTATATCTCTGACTAGGCCCTTAAATTCATTAGTTTTAGCCACGAAATCAGTTTCGCAGTTAACCTCGACGAGAACACCTATTTTCCCTACACCGTGTATATAAGATTCAATCAAACCTTCAGCGGCTATCCTACCGGCTTTTTTGGCAGCGGCAGCCAACCCTTTTTCTCTTAGATAGGTCATTGCCTTTTCCAGGTCCCCACCTGTTTCAGCTAGCGCTTTTTTACAGTCCATCATTCCGGCCCCGGTACGACTCCGGAGTTCTTTTACCAGACTTGCAGATATAGACATTTATTAATATCCTCCTTATGACAAATTAAACCTGCATATGATATTATAACCATATTTATTAAAGAGATGTCCCTAACCCGTGTTTAATAAAACTTTTTATTACTAATACACCAACAGGCAGAAAAAAGGCAGGGGTTGCTCAGTTTGAATATCCCCCGCCGTTATTTTGTGATTATTCGTCAACTTGTTCCCCTTGTTTTCCTTCAAGAACAGCTTCAGCCATCTTGCTGGTCAACAGGCGAACAGCTCTTATAGCATCATCGTTTCCTGGTATAACATAGTCTATTTCGTCGGGGTCGCAATTTGTATCTACGATGCCCACAATGGGAATGCCCAGTTTTCTTGCCTCGGCCACTGCAATGCGTTCTTTCCGGGGGTCAATAACAAACAGCGCTCCCGGCAGGCGCCTCATTTCTTTTATGCCGCCCAAAAATTTCTGCAGTTTTTCCTTTTCATGCATTAATTCCGCTACTTCCTTTTTGGGTAGGACATCCATGGTGCCGTTGGTTTCCATCTTCTCCAATTCCTGCAGGCGGTCAATCCGGCGCCTGATCGTCTGGAAGTTGGTCAGCATACCACCCAGCCAGCGCTGGTTTACAAAAAACATGCTACAGCGTTCGGCCTCTTCTCTAACCGTTTCCTGGGCCTGTTTTTTGGTACCGACGAAAAGAATGGTATCCCCATCAAAAGAAAGCTGTTTGACAAAATTATACGCTTCCTCAACCTTTTTTACTGTCTTCTGTAAATCGATAATATAGATACCGTTGCGATCGGTAAAAATATAGGGGGCCATTTTTGGATTCCAGCGGCGGGTTTGGTGTCCAAAATGAACTCCTGCTTCCAGGAGCTGTTTCATAGATATTACAGCCACTTACTACACCTCCTCCCCCTGCGGTTTTTATCCTCCGTTTCCTTCATCTTCTGCAAGACCCCGGCGGGGCACCCTCGCACAAATCCGGCAACGTGTGTATTTCACACCATTTGGTATTTTACCACATAGAAAATCCCGGTGCAAGCCGGGTTTTTATAATTCGCAAATTTAAGGTAAAACCGTTAGAAAAAGGCGGGGAGCAAACCCGCCCGGATAAATGCTAGTGTTGCTTGAGCTTGTCTAATTCTTCAATTAACCGTTTATTTAGCACGCGTATGTATGTGCCTTTCATACCAAGGGACTTAGACTCGATTACTCCCGCGCTTTCAAATTTACGCAGGGCGTTTACGATAACTGAACGGGTGATGCCGACGCGGTCCGCAATTTTGCTGGCTACCAAAAGCCCTTCCTCGCCTTCCAGCTGCTCAAAGATATGCTGCACCGCATCCAGCTCTGAATATGATAGAGTGCCCAGGGCAACTTGGACCGTCGCCAGTTTACGGGCGTTTTCCTCAATCTTTTCAGCCCTAGCCCTGAGGATTTCCATCCCCACCACAGTAGCGCCGTATTCCGCAAGGATCAGATCCTCATCAGTAAAATAATTTTCAAATCTGCCTAGAATCAAGGTCCCGAGCCTTGCCCCGGCCCCGACAATCGGGATAATAGTGGATACTTTATTATTGTAGCGGCAGGTCTCTTCCACAAAAAGGCAGGAGTTTTTGGTCTGACAGAAATTTGCACGGGTCTGCACTATCCGCATCAGATTTTCGTTATAGTCTTCAGGAAAACCACCACGACCTTCAACAATATTCTTCATAATATCGCAGTGCCAACCTGTAAGGTACGAATACCCTAGAACTTTTCCGTTCCGGTCAAGGATATAGATACTGGCGCCAATGTTTTTG
>JAQVLS010000180.1 GCA_028704035.1 Desulfotomaculaceae bacterium
CTTTACAACAGTGTTCTGCTGGCCAACCTGGCCATTGAGGAACGTTATAATCACTCGATGCCGATAAGCTACGTAACCATCGGTCGTGACGCCACAGTCGTTTATGACGCGCTGGATTTTAAGTTCAGCAATAATACCGATGACTATTTGTATATGAAATCATACGTCGGCGATGGACAAATAACGATTAACATATACGGCAATACCGCTTATAAAAGGGATGTCCGTATAGAGGCCTATATTACCAGCGAATTGGAATATAATGTAATCTATGAAAACGATCCAAACCTGCCCAAAGGTGCTGAGGTGGTTAAAAAAGAAGGCTCGAACGGTTTTATGGCCTTTACCGAGCGGGTGGTTTATCTAAACGGCCGGGAAGAGAGAAGAGACGCCCAGTCATACAGCGATTACAGCCCGGTGCACAAGGTCATTGCCGTAGGTACTCTGGAGGTATCGCCGCAGGTAGCGCCGGGCCTGGAAACCAAACCGGGCGCAAAGGATGGCGAGCACCCGTCCGGCGGGCCTGATACGGGCGAAATCGTAACTGCCAAACCAGCCATTCCCGGGACCCAACCTTCCGGCGGCGATACCGTGTCAGGGGGACGGCCCCGTTAAACGCACCGTGTCAAGGGGGCGGTTCTCTTGACACGGTTTTATATTATGAAATCATCTGTAGTGGGGTGTTTATGCCTAAAAATAATAAGCTCATTAAAAAATACCGCTACTATTTTGTGCTGTTGTTTGGCGTCATCATCCTGGTAGCAGCATATATACTGCATGCGCTTACTCCTGTTTCACCAATAAATGGGGACAGGGAGGTAGTGGTAGACGTACCCCCCAGCGCTACCGCGCGCCAGGTGGGTATTATTTTAAAGCAGGACAAGCTGGTGCGCAGTCCCCTGATATTCAGTCTTTATGCCAGGTATACCGGACTGGACAGCCGCATCAAAGCGGGGCAGTACACGCTCAGCGACAGATTTTCAACGCCCGCGCTGCTCAGAGAGCTGGTGAAAGGCTGCCAGGCGGAACTGTCATTCACTGTGCCCGAGGGTTATACGACAACACAGATCGCCGGCTTGCTGGCTGAAAAGGGTTTGGCGGACAAGGAAAGATTTTTGCATGCGGCCGCTGCAGAAGAATTTGCCTATTCTTTTATCCAGGGCCTGCCTGAAGGGGAAAAGCGCCTGGAAGGATATCTTTTTCCGGATACCTACCGGGTGGATGGAGAAAGAAGCGAAATATCAATTATTGACACCATGCTGAAACGCTTTACCGGTGTGATAGAGGAGCTGGACTACCAGGCGCAGGCTGAAAAAAACGGCGTGACCCTGCACGAGGCGCTGACCATCGCTTCCCTGGTGGAGCGTGAAGCTATGGTTGATGAAGAAAGAAATTTAATCGCGGGAGTGATCTATAACCGCCTGCGTATGGACATGCCCCTGCAGGTGGACGCCACCGTGCAGTACGCGCTGGGTGTCACCAAGCCCATACTTTATTACGGTGACCTGGAAGTGGATTCGCCCTACAACACTTATAAGATTGGCGGTCTGCCGCCCGGTCCCATCGCCATGCCCGGCCGCGATTCCCTTTTAGCGTCGGTCCAGCCTGCAGCCACGGAATATATTTTTTACGTGGCTAGGTCTGACGGCACACACTTGTTTGCCACAACTCTGGCCGAACACGAGGCCAACAGAGAGAGGTGCGCGCAATGAAAATAGAGCTGCTGGCCCCGGCCGGCGACCTGGAAAAGTTAAAAATCGCCGTGCTTTACGGCGCCGACGCCGTCTACCTCGGTGGGCGGCATTTTGGTCTGCGGGCGGGGGCGGGCAATTTTACTGAAGAAGACCTGGCGGAGGGCCTCAGGTTTGCCCACGAGCGCGGTGTGCGGGTATACGTTACTGTAAATATTTTTGCGCACAACCGGGACCTGGCCGGCCTGCCCGCCTACCTGGACATGCTCTGTCAAGCGGGGGCAGACGCTGTGATCGTATCCGATCCCGGCGTAATCGGACTAATCAGGAGGAGCTACCCGGCCCTGCCGGTGCACCTCAGCACCCAGGCCAACACCACTAACTGGGCTGCCGCACGCTTCTGGGAGGAAATCGGGGTGCGCCGCATCGTCCTGGCCCGGGAACTTTCCCTGCCGGAGATCAGGGAGATCCGGGAGCAGGTCGCCCTGGAACTGGAGATATTTGTCCACGGGGCGATGTGTATTTCCTATTCCGGCCGCTGCCTGCTGAGCAGTTACCTGACCGGCCGCGACGCCAACCGCGGCGACTGCGCCCAGTCCTGCCGCTGGAAATACGCCCTGGTGGAGGAAAAAAGGCCCGGCGAGTATTTCCCCGTCGAGGAGGACGAGCGGGGCAGCTACATACTCGGCTCCAAAGACCTTTGTCTGATCGAACATATTCCTGAGCTGGTCGGCGCCGGCGTCAGCAGCTTCAAGATCGAGGGCCGGATGAAAAGCGTCAATTACGTGGCCGGGGTGGTCAAGGCTTACCGCGAGGCCCTTGACGCTTACAGTAGCGACCCGGAAAATTACCGTTTCAACACGGCCTGGCTGGAGGAGATCGGCAAGGTCAGCCACCGGGATTATACCACCGGGTTTATATTTGGCAGGCCCGGTCCGGCAGGTCAGCATTACACAGGGGAGATTTACAGGAGAAGCCACATCTTTGTCGGCCTGGTCCGGGGCTATGAGCGCGCCGGCGGCATGGCTGTGGTAGAACAGCGCAATCGTTTCGCCGTAGGGGATGAAGTAGAAATCATGGTTCCCGGCAGGGAAAGCTTCAGACAAAAGATAACCGGCATTATTAATGAGGAGGGCGCTTCCGTGGTCGCCGCGCCGCACCCCCAGCAGATTGTCAGGGTGCCGGTGGACCGGCCGGTGCCGGATTACTCGATATTGAGAAAAGTTTAAGGGCATAAACGTGACACGCTAAACCAGCGCCGGTGGCAGGCTGGTTTTTTTTGATATTGACTCATCTATTGACATGCGGATAAGTACCTGATATAGTGCATTACAGCAGTAATGTACTATCGTTCCGGAGGGGGTGTGTTGTTGGTATTGGATATGGCTGGAGACAAACTGATATATATCCAGATAGCGGAATGGCTGGAAAACGAAATACTTGACGGCAGTATAAAAGAAAACGATAAAATATATTCCCAGTACCAGCTGGCCGAAATGTTTAATATTAATCCTGCTACCGCAGCCAGGGGAATTAACATACTGGCGGAACAAGACATCCTCTATAAAAAACGCGGACTGGGTATGTTCCTTGCGGCTAATGCGCTGGAAAAAATTCAGTATAAACGCCGGAACCATACTTTAAAAAAGCTGGTGGAGAAGGCAGTGGTTGAGGCCAGGCGCCTGGGAATTGATGAAGAGGAATTGCTCGGTATCATGCGGCAGGCTGGAAAAGAACTTGATGAGTAAAGAATCCTACTGCAAAAATGACAACTGTCCCCCGGTCATACAGGGGAATTCAAAGGGGTTAAAGGATAGTCAGCTGGCAAACTAGTGAGGCAGCAGGTCTGTAGTTTTGGCGTCGAATAACAGGCGCAAATCAAACAGGGGAACCATTTCAAGGGGGTTAAAGGATGGATGTAATTTCGTGTCAGGGGTTGACTAAAAATTTTGGAAGAATAAAAGCAGTCAGTGATCTATCTTTTACTATTCGGCAAAACGTGATTACTGGACTGATCGGGCCAAATGGGGCAGGAAAAACAACATTGTTAAAAATTATTGCGGGTTTTATCCGTCCTTCTTCTGGAAAGGTTACGGTTTTCTCGGAAAATCCTTTTAACAGTCTGAAGGTTTCATCCAATATGATCTTTGTTGATGAGCACATGAAATTCCCTCCGTCATTGTCCCTAGCCCAGATCATGTCAGAGGCGCCTGCGTTTTATAAGAACTGGGACATGGGGCTGGCCCGGGAACTGTTCGCTTATTTTTCCCTGAATCCGGGG
>JAQVLS010000013.1 GCA_028704035.1 Desulfotomaculaceae bacterium
CCCGGCTGAGGCCGCAACAAAGTCCAAAGTCGGCGGCTTTTCTACGCCGAACGTGGAACTGGTGGTAGCCGCGGAACCGGATCTAGTATTGGCGTCTCCCATTAACGCCAATTATGTACCGCCATTGGAAGATACAGGCCTGACGGTTATTGCGGTAGAGTCATTGAACCTGGCTGAGGTACTGGATAATATTCGACTGATCGGCAGAGTTACCGGAGCGGCTGAAGCAGCAGACAGTCTGACCGCTGATATGCAGAAGAGAATTGACACCATTACCGCCAAGGTGAGCGCCCTGCCTGATGAGCAAAAGCCCGCCGTGTATTTTGAAATATGGCCAGATCCCCTTACCACGGGCGGCGCGAAAAGCTTTGTCAACAGCCTTATAACTACGGCGGGGGGTAAAAACATCGCCGGCGACGTGGAACAGGACTGGGTGAATTTGAGTCCCGAAATAGTATTGGCCAGGGATCCCCAGGTAGCAATTTTATGCCACCATGGTTCATCCTTGCAAACTGTGGAGGAATTTAAGTCACGCAAGGGATGGGAACAGGTGTCCGCTGTCAGGAATAACCGCGTCGGCCTGGTCAGTGACGAGAACACTGTGGTCCGCACCGGTCCGCGGGTGGTAGAGGGTTTTGAATTTATAGCGAAATTGGTCCACCCTGATTTAATAAAATAGAAAGTTTTTATAGGGGGCTAATAGTTGAATCAACATGACCGGATTTGGCGGCGCAGAGTGATATTGTTCATATTGCCGGGCGTCCTGGGGGTAACAGTGGTTTTATGCACTACTATCGGACCGGCGGGGATAGCTTTTACTGACGTCCTGACCATGCTGTTGCGCCGTATTCCCTGGATCGGCAGTCTGATACCACGCGGCGAATGGCCGGCAAATTATGAAACTATCGTCTTTCAAATGAGACTGGCGCGGGTAATTCTGGCGGCCCTTGTCGGCGCGGGTTTGGCTGCTTCCGGCGTAGTCCTGCAGGGGCTCCTCATAAACCCGATGGCTGATCCTTATATCCTGGGCATCTCTCAGGGCGCCGCACTTGGAGCAACGGCAGCCATGCTGTCACTGGGCGGGACAATAGCGCTCGGCATATATTCGGTCCCACTGGTGGCTTTTCTGTGCGGCCTGGCCACTTCGATAATCGTATACAACCTGGCCCGGGTGGGAAACCGGGTCCAAATGTCCACTCTACTTCTGGCCGGTATAGCAGCCGGGCTGTTTCTTTCATCTATAACTTCGTATCTCATGATTACCAGCGGGCAGAATGCCCATCAGATACTTTTCTGGATGATCGGCGGGTTCGCCGGACGCGGCTGGGATCATGTAAAGATTTTGCTGCCATATATCCTGACCGGTTATTTCCTGATGCATCTCTATGCCCGCAAGTTGAATGTAATTCTGCTGGGGGAAGAACCGGCGCAGCATCTGGGCATAGATGTGGAAAAAATGAAAAAAATTTTACTGGCGGCGGCGACATTGACCACCGCTTCCGCCGTTTCAGTCAGCGGAGTTATTGCTTTTGTCGGGCTGATCATACCCCACGCGGTGCGTATGCTGGTTGGCCCCGATCACCGGATCCTGCTCCCCGCCGCAGCTCTCACCGGAGCGATCTTCCTGATTATAGCAGACGCCCTGGCCCGTGTCGCTGCTGCTCCTGAAGAGATACCGGTAGGTATTATTACAGCCCTGTGCGGCGGTCCCTTTTTCATTTACTTGTTAAGAAAAAGGAATCACCCGGGATATTAAAGAATTTCTTCTGCATCCGTTTTTTACTGTACCTGGAGGTTAAAATAATGGCTATGATTCTAAAAATAAATGATATCGAATGTTCATACGGGACGGTTAAAGTGCTGAACGGGTTGACATTTTCCGTCGGCAGCGGTAGTTTTACCGGCATAATCGGCCCCAACGGTTCAGGCAAATCAACTCTTTTAAAATCATTGAGCCGGGTGCTGAAACCTGTTAAAGGAACAGTATTGCTGGATGGAAGGGCCCTTTACAGAATGGACCCACAGGAAGTGGCCCAAAAAATGGCCGTAGTCCCTCAGGAAACTGCTGTAAACTTCTCATTCACTGTTAAAGATATCGTTATCATGGGCCGTTCCCCTCACCTGGGACGTTTTCAAAGCGAAGGAGAAAAAGATTTTGCAACGGCCAGGCAGGCAATGGCCTTGACCGACACGCTTCACCTGGCTGACCGGCTGATCACGGCTGTTAGCGGCGGTGAAAGACAGAGGGTGATTATTGCCAAGGCTCTAACTCAGGAACCGGAGATAATTTTACTGGACGAGCCGACTTCACACCTGGATATCAACCACCAGATAGAAATCCTCAGCCTGCTGCAACGGCTGAACAGGGAAAACAACCTGACAATAATCTCGGTTTTTCATGATCTAAACCTGGCCGCGCAGTACTGCGACAGCCTTATTTTAATGAACAAAGGCACCGTCTTCACTGTGGGCGAACCGGCGGAAGTACTCACAGCCGGCAACATAAAGGAAGTTTATGGCGCCGTTGTTTTAGTCAGAAAACATCCTGTGACCGGTCGGCCTTCTATTATTCTTATGGCCCGGGACTCGCAGATTGGCTCTAAAATCGGCCGCGTCCATGTGGTCTGCGGAGGCGGGGCGGGTGCCTCCCTTCTTGGACTGCTAGCCGGACAGGGTTATGCAGTAAGCGCCGGTGTGCTCAACGCGGGCGATGTCGACTGGGAAACAGCCGGGTTTCTGGATATTAGTATGGTGGATGAAATACCTTTCCTGCCGGTTTCCGAACAAAGCCACCAGAAAAATATAAAACTCCTCGCTGACGCCGATGTATGCATATTGGCAAACATTCCTTTTGGCTGGGGCAACCTGAAAAACCTGGAAGCTGTTTCTTTTGCTCTGGAACAGACAAAACCTGTTTTGATCATTGAAGAACAGGATATTAAGGAGCGTGATTTTACAGACGGCAGAGCAGGGCTGCTGTATAACGGGCTAAAGAAAAAAGGCGCGGTTGTCCTGCATAATGAAGCAGCTGTCCTGAAAAAACTCCAGGATTTATTAGCCTCTAAACCGCCGGCCGGCCAATAATAAGGCTGTAGCCGGAGATTTATTAAAAGACCCGTATGTAAGGCTTGTGCTGGTGGCAAGCTGCAGCGGCGGTGAAAAAATAGGCAGAGATATAGGAGAATCATGGTTTTTTTATCCACCGAAAGAGATTTGACAATTTTGAAAATAAATATATGCTAGAACCATAAGGGTCTTTTACTTTATAGACAGGGAATATGTTTCAAACTTATTTCAGGGAGTGATGGTTTTGGGCAGACGAAGGAAAGCCAACCGCAAGTTTAAAGAAATATACCAACCAGAAAAACAGCGCCACATTGAGGCTGAACTACCGGCGTCCAAATTAGAAGAAGAACAACCCCGTCAGGAAAAACCGGTCTGCACAGAAAAACGGGCAGTAACAGGGAGCGGCCTTCCACTTGCCGTGATCCTGGAGATACTAACTGCGGAGTATGAGGATGGAAAACAGGGGGATGCGCTTTGCAAGGCTGCGGTGCGCCTGGCCGAAGAGAGCGGGGAAATTGCCGCCTACCGGGCCAGATGGGACGAGGATCAGGAAGAATCCTCCGGCAGTCAATCAGCATACCTGTTTGACCGCTGCCAGGCCATGGAACTGATCCGCTATCACCAGAATAAGGGGAACAAGGAAGCTTTGAAAAAAGAAAAGGACAAACTTCAGATAACAGAGGGGCGCCTGCTTCTCGGCCAGTCTTCGCCACTAAAGATCACCGATGATGATCTGGAGAAGCTGGAGGAATTTATCAAAGGACATGGTTTTTAATCTTTAGTAATCATAACCGGACACCTGGCATTATTGGTTACTTAGTTGGAGACGCTGCCCAACCCCAGTATGAACCCTTCAATAATACCCTGGTATGCTCAGTCTTACCGGCCCAATCTAGCCGGGGATCCAAGTGCGGGTCATACTGGTGTATTCTGCTTCACTTATTTCTTCTGGATCAAAATAATTACCCCTTCGCCAATACTTAAAAGCTGCCCAACGGCAGCTTTTAGTTTAAGCTCTAGCTAGTGTTCTATTATTTTATTAACTGATCCTGTTTTAAAAGCCTTCATTTTCTAATAACTCATTGCCGGCTCGGGTTGGGCTTCCAATATGTCGGCGACATCAGTAATATTAAGTTCCAGCATTCTTATCATCGCGGACATCCTGACAACGTTCATTTCAACACATTTATTGCTACAGATACAGCCCAGTTCTTTTAAAATTTCTGCTTCCTTTTTAATATTGGCAATAATGTTGGCCATTTCACATATTCTGGCTTTTTCTGTCAAAGCGTATCGCCACCTTTTTATAATTATTTCCTAAGATCCTTAAAACGCTTGGCTTTTACTTGATACCTGGGTAGAGAACCATAAGGGTGACTTTCAAGGATAAAATTCAGGTTGGCCTTTATTCTCAGGAGCCTGGCCAATTCATACTCTACCTCTTTTTCCTGACCTTCATAACCGGGCGCCAGTTCATATTTTAAGATGATCTTGTCTACTTCCCCATCTTTTTTTACAATTAATTCATATTCGTTACCCAGTTGAGTCATACTGCGCACAGCTTCTTCCACCGTTACAGGACTAAACAGTACCCCTTTAACTTTTGTAATATGGTCAATACGGCCTTGAACTCCGCCCTTTAATACGCGGTGCGTGCGGCCGCAGGCACAGTTATTTTCACTCCACATAGCCACGTCTTTAGTGTCGTAGCGGATGCATGGCTGGGCCATCCGGTCGAAAGAGGTAAGAACGATCTTTCCAAGTTTATTAGGTTCTTCAATAGGTTTCCCGGTTTCCAAATCCAGGAGTTCCAACAGGAAAAATCCCTCGTTAATATGCAAACCACCCGGTTTATAAGCACACTCGTATCCCCACGCGCCCATTTCGGTCGCGCCTACATGGTCGTATACATTACAGCCCCAGGCTTCTTCCATCCTTTTCTTGGTGGTGGGAATGTTTGCGCCCGGTTCACCGGCGCACAGGATTTTTTTGATCCCCAAACTCCTCGGATCTATGCCCATTTTCCGGCAAGAGTCGGCCATACCAAGAACATAAGTTGGCGTAGCCATAAAAGCGGTAGCCCTGAGTTCCTTCATCTTCAATATTCTTTCATCGGTGTTAAGCAAAGCCCCTGAGACAACCTCACAGCCGATTTTTTCGGCAGCATAGTGACCGGCCCAGTAAGCGACAAATACATTGTACCCAAATGGCAGGAAAACCCTGTCGGTATTCCTAAAATCCATCGCCCACAGGAACTGACACCATGTTTCGGTCCACCACTCCCAGTCCTGCCAAGTATCAGGCTGAACTATCGGCTGCCCGGTGGTGCCGCTGGTTTGGTGGTAAACTGTAACCTCTTCTAAAGGCACGCAAAGAGAATCTCCGTAAGGCCACGGCTCCTTATACTGGGCCATCCGGTAATTCTCTTTTTCAGTCATCGGCACTTTCTTGACATCGTCCCACGTTCTAATATCCCCTGGGGTTAATCCGGCTGCGTCATAAAGCTCCCGGTAAAGTTTGGACCTATCGTAGGCCCATTTCAATATTCTTTTAAATTTTACCAGCTGCAGCTCTTTCAACCCTTCTACCGGCATGGTTTCCAAAATCGGATTCCAATAGGTGTCCGGACTTTGCATGTTGCACCTCCAATTTTGTTGCTGTGTTTTATAACCCGCTTATTAAATTCCTTTTTTAAAATTGGGCGCCAATTGCTCCGGTATTTAAAAATTACATTATTTCTACTCTAATTAAATATTACATTGTTAAATGAGTAATTTTAAATACATGTTGGCGATTGTATTAATAACCATTACTTATCAATAAAATTCCGGCATTAAACACCTGCTTAAAGGCTTCCCCGTTTCATGCCGGAGCTTGTCAAATAAGATTTATGCCATATATAAAAAAGGCAGGATATTATCCTGCCTTTTTTATGTAAATCTGTATAAACACCCAATTCCCCAAATGTTTTGCAAATATTTCACCGGTCTTTTTTAACCGCCGCCTTGCCTTTCTGAGCCGGTTTTCCGGCTGTATTCATGCCGGGGAGAATCTTCTGCCCGTCAGGTTTGTTTTCCTTTACGGCAGCCGCCGCTTGGGTTTCTTTCTTTAAAGATAAATACTTGTAGTATACATACACAAACATAGCGTAAAGCGGAACGGTCAGAGCAATTTTATACGTGGTTGTTATCCAGGGAAGCGAAAATAAAATGATGCCAAGCACGGTTACAAGAAGCGCATACAGACGCCATCTTTTTATTTCAGTATTTTTCAAATCCTTCATACTATGTCCTCCCCCCCACATTATATTTTCATTATTAATGCCAAATATCTTTATACATGAAACTTTTATGCAATCAACGGCATATTCTATCTAATAAAACGCACTCTGGCAGGAGGTATTTAGTGTCGGGCAAATCTTCACGCGCAGGTCTTGGCCACAAATATATCTCCAAAGACAGCCCTTGGAAATATTATTTTTGCTTTCTCTTTAACCATCCCAGGCTGATTGGTATAATTTTAGGAACCTCCAGATCTGATTCAAGAAAATAAATCAGCTTGTTGCAGTCATGGCAAAAGTATAGATCTTTTTTTTCACTGGGTATAATCATTAGCTCCCCGCCACAGGTGCATTTAGCCTCTTTTTTTTGAGGCTTCTTGGATTTCCTGGACCTAAACCGATCGATTAAAGACATCATATTGCCCACCTGTTTATAAAATATTGTGTTTAAGTAAAAATACAATGTTTATTATACCACGTTAAAAACAAAAAATGATGTTATTAGGTACAGTATGTTTAAACTATTAATACAAGATCACATTTACCGCTGATATTTATTTTATGATAAATGCTAATAAGAAGGATATAATATAGATACTCATTTTAAATCTATGTTGTTTGACTATCCTATGCATTTAATTTATAATTGTAAAAGCAAAGGAGTGTTATTATGTCTTTTGAAGTATACAAACCCCGTTTCGATAAGGAAGCGACTGTGGCTATTTCTAAGAATCACCTTACTCTAAACAAAAAACTTGTCGAGAGGTTCGACACCTCGCATGTTGAGCTTGCTTTTGACAAGGACACAAAAACTATAAGAATTAAGGCATCCAATGGTGAAAACGGGCTTATTCTTAACAAAAACAAAATAGGCGCCAGAGGGTTTTTTAAACATTTCAACATCCAACAAAAAGGTAAGTACAATGCGATTTTTGATGAAAATGAAAAGGCTATTTTTGTAAAGTATTAAATTTTTATTAGCAATATTAAATAATCCGATAATTAGCATTAGTTATTTAATATTGCTAATAAATAAGTGGTTAGTGTATATTTAAATTCTTTTTACGGCTACTTTGTAAAATTTCCAGCAACTGAATAAGCTCGGCGCTGCTCTCCCGACACATAGCCTGATCAGCTACTTTGTTGGACAACCCCTCCATACCCTGCCCGACATCACGTACCAGGAGCGCCTTGGGTCTGAACCGTCCCATTTTATCCATACCGGCGGCAATTCCCTCTTTGATCAGGCACCAGTCAGTCATTAGGACCAGGTTTTCCCTTCTGATTATCACCGGCAGATATTCCCACATATCCAGGGTAAAGCCTATGGAAACCACATCTTCTCCTTCCCAGCCGATCTTTAATGTAACTACATATTCATTATCGCTGATTGATGTTAATTCCCAATCAAACCAGTAGTCGATTTCTTCACCCTCGTGAAAACGCTTATATAAAACAGACAAGTCCTGCTCCAGCGATGGGACCACCATAATCACAGCCTGTTCTGTTTCTCCAATGAACTCGGGGAAGGCCATTTCTTTGTCCATACCTTGTGACCCCCATTAAAAAATATAATGCGCTCATTGCCCGTTCTGCACTGAAAGGACTTTTTTCTATTTACAATCCATTCTTTATATTGGCAAGCAGCCGCTCGGACGCTTTGGCCAGGACCTGATAACCTTTGATGCTGGGATGGACATCGTCACAGAAATAAGCCGGTACAGCCCTACCGGTTTCCGGATCCAAGAGCGGCCTGTAAAAATCTAAAATCGGCAGTTCTTCGTTAGCGGCAAATTCCTCTGCCCATTCTCTGTAGCTGTTCAGCTCGCAACTGGCAATACCGACTTCATCTGTTACAAATGACCCTAGACTAACAGGCGCTGGCAGCCCTATTACCGGGCAGCTGCCGTTATCTTGCGCTTCCGCAACCATGGCCTCAACATTTTCCTCGAATTTTTCCAGGGAATATCCCATGAAAGCGTCGTTACCTCCGCCCATGATAATTACATACGCCGGGTCCAAGGCCGTCACATCTCTTGCGAACCGTCGCCTCATTGCGCGGGTAGTGTCCCCGTTGGCGCCCTTATTGATCATATTGAGGCCGAGTCCTTTTGCGCTTAATTCAACCCAGGAAGCTTCCGGCCCGAAGGGGAAACCATACGTGATGCTGTCGCCCAGGCAGACTACCGTTTCTCTGTCCGTTATTTTATTGAATGAATTGTAACCATGTTCATCAAAAAGCACAAACGCGATCTGTTTCAGCACCGAACCACTGGCAACATGGCGACGCGCCTCACAAACCATCACTCTGGCCGCTAGGTCAAAGTCCAACCCGCCGACGCCGGTGCCCAGGGCAGGCAAGGCAATGCTCTCAAGGCTCAACTCCTCAGCCCTTAAAAGGGCGTTCCTGGTCGCAGAGCGCACATTGTCCGCATTGGTAATCAGGTCCACGCCCATAGCCGCGGCATGAATAATATGCCGCGCTTTCAGCATACCCGCGCCTGTGACCACAGCTTCACCTACCGGGATCGGGCCTTTGGCCGCCGCTTCTTCTTCAATTGCGGCGCCGCCTTTCTTCTTGATTACCCCGGCCACACCTGCGCTCATGGACAGCCGGCTGTTGGCTGCATTTACAATAGCGTCAAAGTCAAGTTCAGTAATATCCCCTTTGATTGATTTGATCAAGATAAATACCCCCAGTCGCCAATAATGTAATATTCGCCTGTCAGCCGGGTTTTCCTTCAGTTTATAAATTTTTAACCTTATTCTTTAGCTGCTTCTTGACATAAATGTAAATAAAATAAAGTAAAAGCAGAGCTAGGCCCACCAGCGGTAATTTCGAGTTCAGGTAACGGGCTACCACCTGGTAATTGTAACCAAAGAACTTGCCGACCATCAAATATAAAAAACCCCACCCCGCAGTGAAGAGTGAGTTATAAAAAAAGAAATACCAAAACCCGATGTGGCTTACCCCCGCCATATAAGGGGTTAAGTTACTAATTCCGGGAATAAAACGCCCAAAAATAATGAAAACCGGCGCTGAACGGTCCAGCCAGGTTTGCGCTTTTTCAAATCGTTCGGGCGATAACTGCAGAAATTTGCTGCAACGCATAAAAAAGGGCTGTCCCAGGCGCTTGCCGATTATATAGGCGGTTATAGCCCCGGCACTGTAACCGGAAAAGGTTACGACGAAAGCGCTGAGAAAGTCCAGCTTGCCCTGCTCGATTAGTATTCCTGTTATGATCACCATTATGCCGCCGGGGAAAGGCAGGCCCATGGCCTCAACGTAAACACCAGCCAGAAGTCCGCCCAGACCCAGCTTGGAAAGAAAACTCACAATTAAATCAAACAATAAAGTTCCTCCCCGCAGTCATCCTGTAATAGGATACCCGGGAGCGGGAACTTTATGAATAGTTTACAATACCCTGGCTTCACCCCTGTAGATTAGACCTCTTTGGCCGTCCACGGTAACTACGTCGCCATCTCTCAGTACATCTGTCGCATTATCAGTGCTCACTACCACCGGTATGTCAAACTCCAGACAGACTATGGCCGCGTGGGAGGTAAGTCCGCCCATTTCGGTGATGACCGCTCCGGCCTTTTGCATAGCCGGGTTATATTCACTGCCCGTGACCGACGACACCAGGATATCTCCCTGGCTCACCTTTTCTGACGCCTCCGCGCCGGAGTATGCGACCCGCACAGTCCCCGTTACCGACCGGTTACCGATGCCGGTTCCCCGCAAAATGATATCACCTACCGTATGGACACGGATCAGATTGGTTGTGCCTTTGATGCCGACCGGCATGCCGGCTGTGAAGACGATCAGGTCGCCGCCGCCAATTAATCCCGCGCATAAAGAAGCCTCGACGGCCTCATCCATCATCTCATCAGTGCTGGCCTTGCTTGCGGCGTTGATCGGGTTCACACCCCAATTCAGCGCCAGCTTCCTCATTACTGCCGCGTGAGGTGTGACGGCCACGATCGGCGCCCTGGGCCGGTATTTGGAAACCATTTTAGCGGTATGCCCCGATTCTGTGGATACAATAATTGCCGCGGCGCCGAGGTTCTGGGCAATAGAGCAGGTAGCGTAACTGATCGCGTTAGTGACCGTCTGCCTGTGCGTGTCAGCGCCCTTTTTAACGAGCATTTCTTCGTAGTGCAGGGCAGCCTCAGCCCGACAGGCAATCCGCGCCATCATTTCAACTGATTCCAGCGGGTATTTGCCCGAGGCGGTTTCAGCAGATAGCATCACAGCGTCAGTGCCGTCAAAAATCGCGTTGGCCACATCGCTGGTCTCCGCCCTGGTGGGACGGGGATTATGAATCATTGATTCCAGCATCTGGGTAGCGGTAACCACAGGCTTACCGGCCCAATTGCATTTCTCAATGATCGTTTTCTGCAGCAACGGCACCTCTTCTACCGGGATCTCTACGCCAAGGTCGCCCCTGGCTACCATAATCCCGTCAGAAACCTTGATTATCTCATCAAGGTTATTTACCGCCCTACTGCTTTCAATCTTAGAGATAATATCAAGACTACCGCCGGCCTCTTCCACAATCTGGCGGATAGCAAGAACATCTGCGGCCTTTCTGATAAAAGAGGCGGCGACAAAATCCAGCTTATGTTCAACCCCAAATACAATGTCCTGAATATCTTTATCGGTAATAGGCGGCAGACTTATCGCCACACCCGGAACATTAACGCCTTTCTGGCTGGTCAATTCCCCACCGTTCATGACAGTACATTGTATTTCTGTATCTGACGTAGATAAAACTCTCATGGCGATCAGACCATCCGCCACCAGTATCGTGTCGCCTTTGCGGACATCCCCGGGCAGCCCGGTATGGGTCACGGGGATAAGCTTTTTATCACCCTTAACAGGCTCCGTAGTCAGTGTGATCCTGGCGCCTTCCGCCAGCTGCACAGGCTCTTCTTTAAAATATCCCAGGCGAATTTCCGGCCCCTTGGTATCCAGCATGATGGCCACATTTTTGCCGCTTTCCTCCGCTGCCTGCCGGATTGCTTCAATTCTTCGCTCGTGATCTTCCTGCGTCCCGTGCGAAAAATTCAGACGGGCTACATTCATCCCTGCCAGCATTAATTTCTTTAAGGTTTTAACACTGTCAGCGGCAGGGCCGATGGTGCAGACAATCTTGGTTCGACGCAATCGATTTCCCCCCAATTTATGATTATTTTATATTGACAAGGTTATAGCCAGGTTGCATAGTTCCTGGTCAAATGGTTTTGTCTGGGACAGTGCGTCTTCTATAGATACAGCGACAAGTTCGCCCGCTTTGACGCCAACCATTTTTTTATCCTCGCCGGCCATGAGCAGCTCGACAGCCCTGGCGCCCATACGGCTGGCCAGAATCAGATCGGCCGCAGAAGGCATGCCGCCCCGCTGCAGATGTCCGAGGATAGTAACTTTTGTATCAAAGCCTGTGCGCTCTTTGATAATACGCCCTACTTCTATGGCGCTCGTCGTTCCCTCGGCTACCACGATAATACTATGAAGTTTACCGCGGCGGTAACCCTTTAAAAGCCGCTGGCATACCTCATCATAATTAAAAGGGCATTCCGGCGTCAGGATAGACTCCGCCCCGCCCGCCAGCCCGGCTGCCATAGCAATATATCCAAAACGCCTGCCCATTACTTCGATAATAAAAGTCCGTTCATGTGAAGTAGCGGTGTCTCTTATCTTGCTGATCGCTTCCACCGCTGTATTCACAGCAGTGTCAAAGCCAATTGTCTGATCTGTGCCGGGAATATCGTTATCTATTGTTCCTGGCACTCCTATAACCGGGATGGCATATTCCTGGTTAAAAACGCGGGCGCCGCGAAAAGAACCCTCTCCACCGATGACAACCAGTCCCTGGATACCGAAGCGCAGGACATTTTCATATGCCCTAGCTCTTCCCGCAGGAGTGAGAAACTGTTCCGAACGAGCTGTATGTAAAATAGTGCCTCCCCTGTGGATAATGTCGGCTACTGAGCTGGGGTTCATCGGTATCATATCAGCTTCGATAAAACCATTAAAACCCCTTTTTATGCCGATCACCTCAAGACCGTGGTAAATAGCCTTGCGCACCACGGCCCTGATGCAGGCGTTCATCCCGGGCGAGTCCCCGCCGCTGGTCAACAAGGCAATTCTCTGCACCAATCTTAACCCCCAGTCTGATAGTATTTGCTGTATATATATTGCTCTTGATCTAAAAAAACATTCGACACCCGTCAAATGTTAAACAAATAAATAGGCCAGGCAATAAACCAAGGCCTGACCACCATTTTTATTTTAAATTTCCAATGGATCGGAACTTTTCATACCTTTGTGACGTTAAGTCCTCCAGTTTCAGTTTCAAAAGTTCATCCAGCGTTTCAGTCAGAGCCTTGCCCAGCATCGCCGCGGCCGCTTCAGGGTCCTGGTGGGCGCCGCCCAGCGGCTCGGCTATGATTTTGTCAGCCACGCCCAGCTCCAGTATATCCCTGGCGATAATTCTGATGGCCTCAGCTGCATCGCGGGCACGGGAGGAGTCCTTCCATAAAATGCTGGCGTAACCTTCCGGGGTGATTACGGAATAAATTGCGTGTTCCTGCATCAGGATCCGGTCACCCACCCCGATACCCAGGGCACCGCCGCTAAACCCCTCACCGATCACTATCGTGACAATAGGGACCTTGAGGGTGGACATAACCGACATACTCCTGGCAATGGCCTCAAACTGACCCCTCTCCTCAGCGCCTATACCTGGATAAGCTCCAGGTGTGTCTATAAAACAGATCACCGGTCGGTTGAATTTTTCAGCCTGTTTCATCAAACGCACAGCCTTACGGTATCCCTCCGGGTGAGCCATGCCGAAATTTCTGGCCAGGTTTTCATTGGTATCTTTCCCTTTCAGCTGGCCGATAACTGTAACAGGTCGTCCGTTAAACCATCCGACGCCGCCCACCACCGCCGGGTCGTCACCAAAATATCGATCCCCATGCAACTCTATGAAATCATCAAAAATAAAATTGATATAATCATAAGTGTTGGGACGCTGCGGGTGTCTGGCAATAAGCACGTGCTGCCACGAATTAAGGTTGCCGTATATGGACTTCCTGACCTCGCCCGCCCTTTTTTCCAGGATGGCTATTTCATTTGATAGGTCTATACCCTTTTCACTGGAGAATTTGCGCAGTTCATTTATTTTATTTTCAAGCTCCTGGATTGGCCTCTCAAATTCTAAAATTGCCGCCATTTTTTATTTTTCCCCCTGCAGGTGTAATGCCAGAAGTTTTGCCAGGGTTTCTTTCATCTGCGGCCTAGGAACGATTTTATCTATGAAGCCGTGCTGTTTAAAGAACTCGGCCCGCTGGAAACCCTCCGGCAATTTTTGGCGTATGGTCTGTTCAATAACCCTTGGACCAGTAAAGCCGATCATAGAATCCGGCTCAGCTAGAATAATATCACCGAGGGCGGCAAAGCTGGCGCTGACGCCGCCGGTTGTGGGATCAGTAATCACCGTAATGTACAGCTGACCGGCCTCGTTCAGCCTAGCCAGCGCCTCCACTGTTTTGGCCAGCTGCATCAAAGAAAGTATTCCTTCCTGCATCCGGGCCCCGCCGGAAGCCGCGAATATAATCAGCGGTTTACATTCAGCAGTGGCAAGCTCCATAGCCCTGGTAATTTTCTCGCCGGCCACGGTCCCCATGCTGGCCATCATGAAATTGGTATCCATAACTACTACGACCACAGGAATTTTATCAATGGTTCCCTCTCCGTAAATCACCGCTTCATTCAGACCGCTTTTATTGCGCGCTTCAACCAACTTGCCGGCGTAATCAGAAAGCGCAAAAGGGTTTACCGGAAGCAAGCCGGCGTCAATCTCCCGAAAGCTCCCGCTGTCCAAAGTCATTTGTATCCGCTCCGGCGCTGTTAATCTAAAATGAAAACCGCACTGGCATACCTTGTAATTTCTGATTAAATCCTTGTTCAATAAGATCTCACCGCAGTGCCCGCACTTGCTCCAAATACCATCTGGAATATCGCGGTTTTCCAACTCTAATGGGGCGGCAACATTCTTCTGCTTGCGAAAGGCATCTAAGACCAAAAATAGCACCCCTTAAATAATTATCATACTATATTTTATAATTTCCATAGCTTCGTCTACTTCCGATTCGGGAACCAGAACCTCTACCGGGCTGGCATTGTTGACATGAGGAAACCTGAGCATCCTCAGATCGACTAAAAAACCTTCGGTGGCCAGCAATATTTTTAGCCTTTCCGCTACCGCCTTATTCGGCGCTATGTAAACAACTGTCCACACATTGTAGCCCCCTTTATATAAATTGAGGCATGTCTTTTTATTTTCTACCCGGCCCGCCGGTATTCCTCTTTTTTGCTACAGATAAGCATACCCAGAGCTTATGCTCTGGATATAAGCATCCTAAATTATAAGATCTAAAAGAAATACAGGATGTTCCCATGATTAAAAAGGTGTTCAATCGTCCGAATGAATGCTTCCGTGCCTGGTTAACAGCTCTACCTTGCCGCGTATTTTTATAGCTGAGGTATGTTCAGTAAACTGGGCAATCATAATCTCGCCTTTATCAAGTTTTTCTGAATGGTGAAACTTAGTGTTCATACCGCGGGTCAGGCCAATTATGGTTACTCCGTTCTCAAGCGCTTTTATGACAATATACTCCGCAGTTGGATCGCTAAAATTCCCCGGCAAAGCATTCACCCCTTAGAATTTTCCAAATTTTAATATATTTTAGCATACCGTTTTTTGTTTGACAAGCACCGGGAAAACGAACAAGACCAATGATTGGAATGGCGGGCGAAGCGGAGCGGGGGACACACCTCTGTTTGAGGCCTGGCTTTGGAGCCAAGGAATGTCCCGATTGAATGGGCCGGGGAATGTCCCCGATTGGAGCGGCGGGCTAAAACCCGCCTTAAAGATCCAGGATACTAAAAAAATTATTCTTTTTAACATGTTTATCTTCAGTTTTATCTTCGGTTTTCTTTTTCTCAAAATTGGTCGGCACGGTTTCCGGTCCTGCTGCGTCTGGTGTTTTTTCCCGTGCCGGGCCGGGTTGCTGCGGGTTATTTTTTCTTTTAATTTTAACCCTCGCCTTGCCAAGCAGATCTTCCAGCCTTTCTACCATCTGACCGGAAAGATCAACATAGAATTCCTCTCCCGTTTTAATAACTTTTTTCACATTTTCAAAGTGTAGAAAAACAGGGTAATTACCTTTAAAGCTGCTTATGATTAGTTGCAACTGATCTAGCAGCGGTGAATCGTCGCCCCTGATTTTTAAATGCAACTCTCCCTCCAGGTGGCTGTCCAGGGTGGAAATTTCATCGCAGATTATTTTAGTTTCATCTCCGTTTTCCCTGGTCTTGCCTTTTATTATAACCACCTCGTCAATCCTGAGAGCCAGGCGACTCTGGGCATAGGGACGCGGATAAACGACAATTTCGATGGAGCCGGTAAGGTCTTCTACCGTCAGGATAGCCATGGCTTCTCCC
>JAQVLS010000014.1 GCA_028704035.1 Desulfotomaculaceae bacterium
CGGAGCTCCAGCAGGGTATTTTGGGCGCTTTTGACCAGCAGAAAAACAAGACTGTTCATGGCGCGTCCCCCTGGCTTTTTCCCTCCGTAATGGCGAAATAAACGTCCTCAAGGCTTTGGCCGGCCGCGAGGTCCGTGCGGCGGCAAACGCGCGCGATCCGGCCCTTAACCATGATGTAGGTTACATCCCAATCTTCCTCCACGCTTTCGATCATGTGGGTGCTGACAAGCAGGGCGCAGCCGCTGTCCCGCAGTTTAACAATGATCGTTTTCAGTTCGCGGATCCCATGCGGGTCAAGGCCGACCAGCGGTTCATCCATAATGACGGCTTTGGGCCGGGGCAAAAGCGCGCAGCAGACGCTGACCTTTTGCTGCATTCCTTTGGAAAGTTCTTTACCCAGCTTCATTTTTTTATCGTCCAGCTCAAAGCGGCGAAGCAAGGCCTCCCCTTTTTCCTCCCAGGCCTCCAGCCGGTACGCCTTAGCAATGAACTCCAGGTGCTCCGCCACCGTCAGCATCGGGTACAGCACGGGAAACTCCGGCACATATCCCAAAAGCCGTTTCGCCTCCACCGTATGGTTCTCATGCCCGTTAATGGTAATGGCGCCCTGGAAACGCAGGAGGCCGCAAACAGACTTGAGCAGCGTTGATTTGCCCGCGCCGTTGGGGCCGAGCAGCACGGCCAGCTCGCCGCGGTCCACGGACAGGTTGATGTTGTCATTGGCCGCCAGCTTGCCGTATTTCTTGGTCATGTTCCGGATGTCAATCATCTAAAAAGCTCCTTACCGTTTCTTACACTATTGCATCGCATTGTGGATTCCGGAAATCGTAAAAAGAGCGACGTACAACCATATGTTTTTTCTAGGGATGAGTATATTATACCTTCAGTTGATCATTAAGACCCTATTTCTTTCCCGGAATTGTTTCCAAAAACAAAACCGCCATTCCCGGCGGTTAAACTTACTCCAAATACATATAGGCCACGTTCCCGAAATGGGGGACGGGACAATTTTCTCCGGTCAACACCCAGAGCACGGGGTAGTGGGGCGGGTCCTTGGGCAGGGTGGCGTCCCCGTCGGTCAGGAAGACCATCAACGACGGGGTGATGTGGCGTTTTTCGATTTCCTGAAACAAGGGCCGAAAATTTGTCCCGCCGCTGCCCTTGAACTGCAGCGGGATATTATGCGGGTCAAGTTCTTGGAAGAGCTGCACGGACGCGTCGCAGTGGGCGATATAGCCCTTGAACTCCGGATAGGAGTAGACAATATTGACCATTTCCGAGATGAACTGCCTGTAAAAACGCCAGACCGAACCGGAAGTGTCAATGGCCACCACGACCTCTTCCAGCCCTTCGCTGCCGAACTCCGGCAGGAATACATAGTCGAAACGCCGGTCGGGCGGGATGAAGGTGTAGTCCGACCGAGTCGGCTGGACAAAGGAAGCCAGCGCCTGCTTCCAGTCCAGTTTGGGGTACAGGATATTTTCGATGATCTGGATCATGCCGGCGGGCAGGTGGCCTCTTTGCAGAGCGTCCTGGGCCGCCTGGGCGGCGCGCATCTTCCAGGTCGCAGCTTCCGCGTTGGCGTCGGCGGACTCGTCCTGTCCGCTCTTGTTCTTACCCCACATGGAATGGTCGTCCAGGAGCTTGCCTTCAGGCTTTTTATTCTGCTTGGGTTGACCCTGGCCGCTTTGCCCCGACGGGGAGGTCTTTTCCGCCTCCTCCTGGAGTTTGGGCGGCAGTTCCTGGAGCAGGATATTGTACACAGAATCTGCCGCCATGCCTTTAAAACGGTCGGATACGAAAACGCCGGACGGCAGCTGGAACTCCTGTTCTTTGACGATTTGATTAACGACATAATCGCAGGCCATGTTCCAGAGATCCCGGTCACGGGTACCCCGCCGCCAGATGTGCTGGAGGACCGCGTGCATTATTTCGTGAACCAGGGCGCCCATGAGCATGGCGACGCCGCCGGTATTGACCAGGCCCTGTACAAACTCATCATGGTAAAGCAGGTTGAAACCCTCGGTCCGCATGGTCGAAGTGGACCGGTCCTCCCTGGGCTGCAGGAAGAGGGCCAGGGAGCCGAAGAAGGGATACTTCATGAGCATCCGGGTCCTAGCCTGGCTGATCAAATAATAAGAATCCGGCAACTGGCAACCCCCCCGATTACTAATCTGTTCCCACCAGGACGCCCGTGTTTCTGACCAGCCAATCGCGGAATTCAGGTAGCATCACCAGTTCATTGCGAAGGCCCGCTTTTACGGCATCATTGATGGCCAGCACCTGGTACTCAACCATCAGCATGGAGATAAAGGCAAAAAAGTTGCTCATGCGGGCAGCGGTTTTATTATTGGACAGGCTGCTGACCAGAGCCCCGATACAGGCGTAAATCATATCGGGGGAATCCGGCACTAGCGTCGTCCTGCCGTCCAGGATCTCGTCCGCGTCGGGGATCTGCTCCAACATCCGGCAGAAGGCGGTAAATTCTGTGGCGGGGCCTTCGCCGACCGCCCCGCAGACAGCTGGGAACGCCCTGTCTACTTTGCCGTAGGAGGGCAGGATCTTGTGGACGAATTCCCAGCTGCGCGGGCTGGGGAAGGCTTTGATCTCAGCGGCCTGGTTGGGAAACCGGTAAAGCAGTTCAGGCCTGAAATTTAAAAAGCTGATCACTCGATGGTCAATCCTGTTGGGGATCGCCCAGTGCTTCCAATCCTCCATCGAGCAGGTAACTTCAAAGTGGATCATTCTGTTGGCCAGCGCCGCAGGCATCTGGTTGCTGACGCCTTTATCCTGGGCCCGGTTGCCCGCCGCCACTTGGCGCCACCCCTCCGGCAGGAGGTATTCGCCGACACGCCGGTCCAGGATCAACTGGTAGGCGGCGGCCTGCACAGCCCGTGGGGCGGAGGTAATTTCGTCATAGAGTATGATACCTTCTGCGCCGTCGCGGTCGACATGGGGCAGGAAGGAAGGGGCCAGCCAGTCCGCCTGCCGGGTATCCCTGTTGGGATAGGGGATGCCGCGCAGGTCAATGGGGTTCAAGAGCAAAAGCCGCAGGTCGAGGAAACCCCAGCCGCTTTCTGCGGCTATCTGCAGGACAATGCTGGACTTCCCGACTCCGGGGGGGCCCCACAACATCACGGTGGGGACTTCAGGGTCTGCTAAAAGGATCTTCAGGTGACCTTTTGCTTCAGTTGCAAACATATACAGCCACTCCTAAATTTAATCGCTTTGGGTGCACTACCCACCACCTGACCAATCGGTTAGTGTTGGTGGGCTGGTTAAATCAACGGCCTGTCAGCATGGTCAGCGCGTCATGCAAATGGGCAATCTTTTTCTTGCCGGCGTCATCCAGGGTCTCCCCGTCTTTTTGTATCACCGCATAACCGCCATTAAACAGGATTAACAGTTCGCAGTAGGCCAGGTTATCGAATACAGACACCGGGAATTCCTTCGGGACGGCGCGCTGGCCGGTCGTCTTCAGTCCCCAG
The DNA here is from genome assembly GCA_028704035.1 of Desulfotomaculaceae bacterium. Classification (GTDB taxonomy): domain Bacteria; phylum Bacillota; class Desulfotomaculia; order Desulfotomaculales; family Pelotomaculaceae; genus Syntrophopropionicum. The sequence goes on from JAQVLS010000014.1 coordinate 3,489, forward strand.
AGAAGCAAAATTTCTTCCTCTTCCCACTTGTCAACGGCCCAGGGGTTATCCAGGTCCGGATTATCATAATAGAGGCCGCGCACTTTATTGCCGAAAGTACCGTGAGACAGCGCAAAACGCAGTGTACCGGTATCTGCGGCTTCGTAAACAGCCAGGTCGACCCGCAGCTCGCCGTACGCGACATCCTGTTTTATGACCAGGTTATAAATACCGCCGTTACGGCATTTATTGGTAACTGACCCGGCGCTGTCGTATACGCGGCAGGAAATCCTGTCGGAAAAGAGAAGAGACGCCTTAAAATTAGCCAGGTTCCCGATATGGACCAGTGGATAATCGTAAGTCGGCATTGTCAAACCACCCGATACTGATTTTTCTTTGGCTAAATATTGCCTCATTACGTCTTGTATTATTACATTACAGTGAAAATACCTTCATGTTCATGAAAAAAAGTCTGTGGGTACTGTTTACGTTTTTAATATAACCTCAGCGCAGGATGCCAGAAAAGCATAATATCGTTGACCATCGTTGTGGCGCGCCAGGGCGGGATGTGGAGTAACGGGATCATCAACAGCAAGTGAGCTGACATTAGAACGCTGCAGCAGGGCCCTGCAGTTCTATTTTTTTAAAGGACAGTTCACTGGATTGGCAGTTAGCAATTTGTATAATTCTTTATCCTCCGCCTCTATCCTGGTAGCAATTTTTTCGATTAAGGAGGATGTTTCTTTGACAAACTTCATCATATCTTCCCTGATGGAATTGGGAGTGCCGATATATTGTCTAATATAGGCTTCAAATTTTTGCGCGAGTTCTCCCATTTCCTCCGAAAATTTTGCAGCGGTTTCTGCAGTATATTGATTATTGCTTTCTATCAGGCAGGGATAGAGAAAATCATCCTCAAATTTCAAATGCGTGTGCAGAATAGCATTTAACTGACCCAGCTTTAAGGCAATCCAAATGGTATTTTCGGGAATATCTTCTACGGAATAAACGTCCTCCCGCAATTCATTAATAATGGCCTTGATCTCCTTATGCTGCTCCTTGATTTTCTGACTGTATATCTCAATCACCCCAGTTTTAAAAATTCTGTTACTTGAATGTAATTTTATTATATTATTTGATTATTGTGAAGTTGTGAAATTGCGATGCCTGTTTGTTGTGGATTTTAAAAAGCCGCTTCTTAAAAAGAGCGGCTTTTGGGGGTTGATACGGATGCGGGTTTAATAAAGGACCTGGTGGTGGCCAATGAAAAAACAATCAAAGCAGCCCAGATTAAAGAAAATGAAACCAGGTGGACTGTTGTAAATGATTCTTTATAAAGAAAAATCCCCAGAAGCAGTGAAATAGTTGGTGAAAAATACTGCAAAAACCCCACGGCGTACAATGGAAGGCGATTGACGCCTGCCGCGAATAAGAGCAGCGGCGCGGCGGTGACAACTCCCGCGCCCATTGTCAATATGGTAACGGGTGAAAAACCAAAACTAAAAATTAAAGTCCCGCTTTGATAAGCGTAAATTAAATAGGCCAAAGCAAACGGGGTAATGATCATGGTCTCTATGGTCAGGCCGCTGATGGCGTCAAGGTTAACTATTTTTTTAAACAGCCCGTACATGCCGAAAGTAACGGCCAGCGCTAAAGATACCCAGGGTACGGCCCCAAAACTGACAGCCATGTTTAACACACCAACTAGGGCAAGCAGGAGGGCCACTTTTTGCCAGAAAGAAAGCTTTTCTTGCAAAAAAACAATACCTAACAATACACTGACCAGGGGGTTGATATAATACCCCAGGCTGGTTTCCACAATCCGTCCGTTGTTTACAGCCCAAATGTAAAGATACCAGTTAATGCTGATAATTAAAGAAGCTGTAAACAATCCCGCCAATTGTTTTGGTCTGGCCATAATCTCGCGTAGTTCGTGTAAAAAACCCCTGAACCTGCCGGCAAAAATCAATACCAGCACCAAAAATAAAAAACACCATATAACCCGGTGCGCGATAATTTGATCGGAAGGGACACAGATGATCGATTTCCAATAAACCGGCAGGATGCCCCACAACAGATAAGCCCCTGTGGCTGACGCGGTCCCAATCAAGAAATCATTAGTTTTTTTCAGTTTCAAAATGCTACCTCAAAATATTATTGAAATGAAATACATTCTATTATGAATTATAAAAAAAAGCAATGGAGGCTCCAACTTAAAAAGCCGGCCGCACCCGCACCTGTTCAGGCAGGATGCCTACCCTGTGAAATCTTGATCCAAATGGGTAAAGGGTGCCGGCTTAAAAATTCTAAAAGGGGAGAAAAGGAAATGAGCAAATATCCCAGATCAGGATAGGGTCGGAACCTCACGTGTTTGCTTCTATTCGCAACTTGGCAATCAGTCTTTTGCGCCTGCGTAAATTGGGGTGGAATCGTGAACTCGCTCTGTCACTGATTGGCGTTTAGCGTGACTTTGCCGGAGACCTGCAGCGTGTATAAAAAAAAGCAGAGACGTAGTTTCAAAATTAGTTAACAAAAAGTAAGCAACTCGAATACTATAAAGCAAAGTTAGTTTAATAATTAATTGTATATATAGGTCATATATAATGTAGTGGTGACTGAAAGGATGTGTTTTTTCATGGTTCAATCAATAAACCTTGGAACGGCTACCAATTTTGCAATACTAGCCGGTTCTGGGATCACCAATACCGGCCCGACTACAATAAAAGGGGATGTTGGGACGTTTCCAACAGCAACAGAAACTGGATTTGGCACTATCACAATAATCGGTACGAATCATTCAGGCGACGCTGTCACGCAAGGGGCAAAAAACGACCTAGTCATATCCTACAACGATGCTGCCAGTCGAATACCTGCTACCACAGTGTCCGGGGATATTGGAGGGCAAATCCTCATAGCCGGCGTCTACAACTCCTCGTCTTCACTTGGGATAACAGGTACTCTCACACTTGACGCTCAAGGCGATCAAAATGCTGTTTTCATCTTCCAAATTGGTTCCACACTAACTACTGCATCGAGTAGTAGCGTAGTTCTTATCAATGGTGCCAAAGCCTGCAATGTCTTTTGGCAAGTTGGAAGTTCTGCCACGCTCGGAACAGGGTCTAACTTCCAGGGAACCATCTTGGCTATGACATCGATTACAGCGACGACTGGTGCAGTGATAAATGGACGAATGCTGGCAAGAGATGGTGCAGTTACCTTAGATACCAATACCGTTACAGCAACGATATGTGCACCTACACCTCAGCGTGGGATCTTACTATGGTAAGATAGTTGATCACTTTATAGCTAAGTTGCGGGTATTTCAGAACAAATTCTAAAACGGAGAAAACAAGTTTATAAAGAAGCTAAATTAAAGCATCCGGAAAATGGACAGGCCCCGTTAGAGAGTGGTCTTTAAATGAGGTTGCTTGGCTCAATCCAGCTCGTATGCAAGGAACAGAATCCAAAGGGAAAAGCGTGTAATACACACCCATAGCCGCCGCTTGCGGTCGGAGCGAAGCGGAGAGTCTTGACTGATGTGATAGGCTAAATAATCCCGACCGAAGACAATTTATTTTTTGGCGTATATCTGCCGGTCGAGTTTATACTAATTCTTTATACGTTTATGCGACAACTACATTTACCCTTATTTCTATAAGGAGTGATGGTATTGAATCAAATACAACAGGAAAAGGATTGGACGATTCTAATTTACGCTAACGGCAATAATGAACTTGAACCGGAAATGCGTCAAGCCATGCATAATGCGGAAAAAGTGGGATCAAATGCTGATGTTAATGTAGTGATACAACTTGGCAGAGCAAAATATGAACTCGTAAAACTTGTTAGACAAGAGATAGAACCGAAATCTGAGGGTAGTTGGAGTGGAGTCAGACGTTACTTTGTTACAAAAGGAGGCTCCACTTTAGTCGGCAATCTAAAAAGAGTTAATATGGCTGATCCCAAGAACCTATATGCCTTTATCAGATGGGGGATGCGGTTCTATCCAGCTAACAAGTATATGTTGATATTGGGCGGTCATGGATATCAATTCGTTGGTATGATGACCGATTATAGCCAAAAGGCACCATATATCATGGGTATACCGGAAATGGTCAGAGCAATCAATAAGGGTGCTAATGGTATAGGAAAAATCGATTCATTGGTGTTGGATACTTGTTATTTCAATTCGATAGAAGTTATTTACGAATTAGGGAAAGAAGAAAACCATTCGGTCAAGAGTGCCATTACTTACATTAAGAATGGGGCAATTGAGGGTTTACCGTATGATAGAATTATTGAGATAGTACAAAAGAACAGCGATGTTGAAGATATAACAGCGATTATTCAAGAAATAATAGATAATCTTTCATATGATCTGGTAGCCTATAAGATTAACCATCATACGTTAAAGCAGATCAAGCAGCTTTTTAATGATGCAGCGTCTGCATACCTTTCAAGAAATATTGATGATGGAAATAAGCTTTTTAAAAAGGTATCGGATGTGTTGAGCACTAATGATCAAACAGTAGTCTCCAATCTGATGTCGTCTTTGGTTATTCATTTTAAAAGTGTCTCTCAGAGCAATTCGTTCCAAGGCATAATAGCGAATAGACCCGCCACAGATGATTTGGGATTAATATTACGCTATTATCGATTAGGTTTTGCACAAGATAATTGTTGGACTTGTTTATTAAGTAACAAACATGTAGAAGTGAATATGGCTGTCGAGCAAAAAAAGGGTATTTTCCCACTGAAGATGAGGCCCGAAGAGGTTTATGCTTATATTTCAATTATGAATCCAGGGCTTGAGAAAACACAGATAATTGAAATGTTAAAAGAACTGTATCAGTACAAGAATTGGATATGAATGTTATCCCTTAGTTCTTGAAACATCAACTCTTGCGGAATCTGAGCTAGCTGAATATTGCAGGACAAAAGGAATTTATATTAATGAGGTAAAATCTTGGAAAGAACAATGTCTTAAACTCAATCAAGCTCGTCAATTCATTATAATGAATTGACAGTTAACGAATATTAACGAGGTGAAGTAAAATGAGCACATCAGAATCTTTATTTGTAAAAAATGCAGGAGGGACACCTTCGATTCAGGAAGGATATATTAGTACTAGACCACCATCAGGCATAGTTGGAAGGCTTTTTTTAGATATCGCATCTGGTACTTTTTATCGTGATGTTGGGTATGGATGGGCACGATTAGCAGTAGGGCCTCGAGGATCACAAGGATCACGAGGGGCACAAGGACCACAAGGGCCACAAGGACCACCTGGTTCATTTATAACAGGAATTGGCGCACCAATATGCAGTACGGGCCAAATAGGAGATGTCTACATTGATACATCTGCTGGGCAAACATATTTAAAACTCGTCCAACCTGATCCAGTGCCTATAAGACCTATACCACCGCCGATAGGTAATACTTTGCTAGTAGGTTCTACTCGGGCCTACACTACGATTCAAGCCGCTTTGGCAGCTGCCGGTAATGGAGATATGTTATTACTTGATGCTGAAACCTTTGTCATCGCGGCACCAATAAGTATTAATAAATCAATTACTATTAAAGGTCAGGGCATAGCATCCACCACCGTAATAAAACAAGTTCCAACCGTTGGATCCGACAATATGTTTAATGTTACTGTTTCCAATGTAGTTTTCCAAAATATGAAGATTGTTCAAAACTATCCTTCATCATTAACGACAGAAACCATTATTTCTGTGGGCAACCTAACATCCACCGGTATTTATGTGGATAATTGCGAGATATCTGTCTGCGAATTCGGGATATATTTGATAACCACTGAGTTTCAAATAACAAACTGTAACTTCACCTACGCACCGCTTGCTGCACTCAATAATAGCTACCGCTATATTAATATAGCGTCTACCTCAGGTGATAGTATTATTGCTAATAACGCATTTGTTTCTGCCTCAGGAAATACGCAATGCAGATTTGTTAGCATTACAAATGTTTCTGTTGCTTCAGGTACACTTCAAGGGAAGTTATTAATAAGCAACAACATTCAGACAGTTTCCCCATACAAGTTAAGACATTTGTTAGTTATTGAAGAATTTATCGGCTCTAACTTTGAATTATATATTAACAATAATACGACGGTTAGTGAAGGCAATGTACCTGTGCTACTAAACAGTGCCAATTTAGATATATTCAAATTCATTGAAGTCATTGGTAACAGTATCCAAGGCACTGCAGGAAAAGGACTCATTGGAATTGACGCAAGTTCCACCGGTATTACAGATATTTTTAGTTCCGGAAATGCAATTGTTACTTCAACCTTCACTGCAGGGTGGGCAAGTGCAACAATTCCAGTTAGCTTCATCGTGGGCTATAGAACAACAATAACTCCCGCACCTGTATTGCCATTAGTTAGCTGTTATTGGCTACCGTTGGTATAAGGAGTGGAAGATCTGGCACGTATAGCCAGCCAAGCCTCTCATCCGTTCCGGATATAACTGATATCACTTGATACCACCTGAAACGGCTCTGTGATCTCCAGATCCTTTGTCAAGTGGGGATAGCTATCGCCGCGGGCTTTACGGTTATCTGTCAGGCTTCTTTGGCGTCTTGGCCGGTGGATGGATTCCAACCACATCTCTTCTATAAACCGCTTGACGCGTCCATAGGAGGCCTTGCAGCTATTCTTCTGAAGCAGGCCTCCTATCTGATCTGGGCCATTCTGGGCCATATGTCCCGCGGCCCTAATCAAAGAGTTCTCTAATTTTGTCACGATAAGCCTGTTCTAATTTCTTCTTTTCTTTCCGAAATTATAGCACCGACCCATGTCACCAATTTATGGTATAAAACATATAGTGTAGTGTAAATAACAAATATTCTATATTCAGAAAGGGTGTATGAAATTATGACTAATTGTATAAAACGTGCTGTTGGTGATCCGACAAATGAGTGCATCAGGGTACCAAAGGTGTATGATTGGGTAACACTGAATGTTGATGAAGTCAAAAATGTAACCATTCCTGCTGCCAGTTTGACGTTAATCAATGATGCTATTGCGGCAGGAAATCAGTTAAATGTCGTAGTAACAGTTGATCCAGCTACAGATATTGATGTTAATGTGTTTAATGTAACACGAAAAATTGTGAATATAAATGGTGTTGATACTTCAATAGGTTGTGCACAAATTTTAAAAACTGTGACACTGCATATATCCGTATTTAGTTTGGGAACGCCAACAGTGCCTATTATCCCCCCAGCTCTTTTAACATCATTTGATAGCACATTACAGTTCTTTGAAAGGGCCGGAGTATGTTTTCCAGCTGAATTTACAGCAGACAACATTATTTCGCACGTTCAAAGCGTAGAAGCTTTTTCGTTAACTTCTTTTCCAGTAGATGGGCAATTCATGTTGCAAATTTTGATTTGTCAAGATTTGCAGGTAGAAACCGAAGTTAAACTTGAGGTGTTAGGTAGATTCTGCACACCAAGAGATAATAATATTGATTGTACTACTGGACAGATTTGCAATCCAATCACATTTCCAGAACAATGTCCTAATCTTTATCCCGCGGACTAATTAACCAAACGCGTTTACTATTGCATCAAACTTGTTGGCTGTCAATGTCCTAATCTTTATCCCACGGACTAATTAACTCTATGGGAAGATTAACATCTTCCCATAGCCTACATATAATATAATAAACTAATATATCAGCGAGGTGATGTTTAATATTGCTATATATGATTATTTTCCTTTGTATTGTAACTGTGTTCACTGCAATATTTATTGGGCTTGTATTATTTAAGGGATATACTTTAATGAAGGATTATAAAAAAGGGATAGAAGACCTTACTTGCTTTCATTCGAAAATAAAGGAATTAGAAGATGTAATTACCCAACCAGTGCAAAACAATTCTGTTGATAATCATAATAATAATAGTATTCCAAATCAAAAATATGATCTGCTTGCCCCAAAGGTTATATCTGACAATAAGGTTTATTCTCAAGAAGAATTTTCTAGAGAAATTAATAGCGGAAAATTTCAGATGAGTCCTATGCTGCAATCAAAGTTATATGAAAAAAAATAGGCAGATAGCCGATCCGTTGTAAGCGTCTTATAGCAAATTGTATATAAAAAAAGCAAAAACCAGTGCAAACTGGATTTTGCCCTATTTGCAGGGTTTTTGAACCTCCGGACTCCACGTAAGATAATCTTCAAGAAGTTGTCAACAACCCCGCTCCCCTGTAAAAAATTCTATTATGGGAAAATGAGGCGCCAGTGCTGTCGGATAAATCACAAACATTTATAAAATAAGGGGTGCGAAATGGAGAAAAGCGCTGGATTTAGGCAAAAAGAGCAGCTGTGGCAGAAAGATTTTATTTTTATCAGCTTAATCAGTTTATTTACCTTTATTGGCTTTCAAATGTTACTGCCTACTTTGCCGGTCTATGTAAACAAATTGGGCGCCGGTGATACTTCAGTCGGTTTGGTAGTGGGTGTCTTCACTATATCTGCGATCCTGATCCGGCCTTTTGTCGGACAGGCATTGGATGTTTATGGGCGCAAGGGTATTTTTATTGCCGGCATGATCATATTTACAGCATGTGTGCTGGGTTATATCTGGGCGCCTACTTTATTAGTCTTGCTGGCCATTCGTTTTATGCACGGTTTTGGCTGGGGCATTTCCAGCACTGCTGCCAGTACGGTGGCAGCCGACATTATTCCTAAGTCCAGAATGGGGGAGGGTATGGGCTATTATGGCCTGGCCGGTACTATAGCTATGGCGCTGGCCCCGGCATTGGGGCTTTTTATGATAGATCGTTTCAGCTTTAATACCATGTTCTCGTTCTCCGCGTTTATGGTGATGATAGCCATTTTTTTAGCGTTTTTCATAGATTACCGGGGTGTAGCTTCAACCAGGCGGAAGTTAAGTTTGATTGAAAAAGCTGCCTTGCGCCCGACGCTAGTTATATTTTTTGTGACCATGACTTACGGCGCCATCGTTGCCTTTATCGCTTTGTACGCCGCGCAAAGGGGAATCAGCAATATTGGTTCATTTTTTACTGTGTACGCTGTTTCTCTTACTATAATCCGGCCCCTGGCCGGGAGCCTGTCCGACAAACGGGGTTTTGACGTTGTGGTCATCCCGGGTATCATACTAATTTTAATGGCCATGATTTTGCTGTATTTTGCTGCCGGTATAAAGTGGTTTTTAATAGCCGCAGTTGTATATGGCGCTGGTTTTGGCGCCGTTCAGCCGAGCCTGCAGGCAATGGCCATCGTTTTTTCGCCCCCGGAAAGGCGTGGAGCAGCAAATGCGACGTTTTTCACCGGATTTGATTTGGGAATCGGGATCAGCTCGATCATGTGGGGTGTGGTGGCGGGAATAACAGGTTATAGTTTGATGTACCTTTTGTCAGTAATACCTGTCCTGGCCGCCCTTGTCAGCTACCTCCTGGTAGGACGCCGGGCAAACCCGTCCCCCGGCCCGCAGTGACACTACGGGATAAATGCTTTATAGAATTAGTGATTATTATTGCTATATGATATATTTATCACATAGAAAGCCTCTGAAGCCAATTCTTCCCCAATACCTGCGGGCTTTTTATGTCCGGCGGTCGCAGCTACCCGCCTATCAAAACAAGGTGGTCGTATTATGCGTTATAAATTGTTTCCTTTTGTAATGGTCGCTTTTGTAGTAGTTTTGCTGGTAAGTAATACGGTGGCAGTAAAAGTTACTCAGTTGGGGCCGTTCTATTTCGATGGGGCCACAGTTCTTTTCCCGCTGGCATACATTTTTGGCGACATACTGACGGAAGTTTATGGTTTTAAGAAAAGCCGGTTCGTAATCTGGTCAGGCTTTGCCGCTTGTGCGTTTATGGCATCTGTATACTGGCTGATTGGGGTTATTCCTGCTGCCCCGGATTGGGGCAACCAGGGGGCGTACAATGCGATCCTGGGGCAGACGCCCCGCATAGTACTGGCGTCTTTGGTCGCTTACTTCTGTGGGGAGTTTGTCAACAGCTTCATCATGGCCAAAATGAAAATCCTTACCTTGGGGCGGCGGTTGTGGACGCGGACCATCAGCTCGACGGTGGCAGGCCAGGCAGTAGATACTTCCCTTTTCGTGGTTATCGCCTTTGCGGGGGTTATTCCCTGGGCGGCTTTGCTTTATATGGCGGTAAGTAATTATATTTTCAAGACTAGCTTTGAGGCGGCGGCGACGCCGGTGACTTATGCTGCCTGCGGGTGGCTCAAACGAGTAGAACAAGAGGATTACTTCGACAACGAAACTAACTTCAACCCGTTTGCAGTTTCCCTTGAGGACCTGGAATAGACCCTATCAGCCTGTATATAAAGTAGTAGAAAAACTGCACCCCCCTTTTAACAGCTTTCATTTCAGACACCTCCTAATTTTTAACATAGATGGTCGGTTAGCCGGATAATAATGATAACCAGGCTGCTTAAATTTTGAAAGGTACTAATATTATATAGCAAAGTTGCTGGTACGGAATAGTGGGCTAATAAGTTTTCACTAAAAGGGCGTGGGGCAATCCTTCACGACTTTGGGTTTAGTGAAAATACATGTCAATTCTCCTAATTGACAATACCCTAGTGTCGTGCTATGATATCCCTTGAAAATAATTAACAAAGGGTGTGATCATATGCGGCTTTCCACCAGGGGGCATTATGGGCTGAAGGCAATGTTTGATCTGGCCCAAAATTATGGTTCAGGCCCTATTTCTCTGAGGACTGTGGCGGAACGCCAAAACCTTTCTGATCACTACCTTGAACAACTGATCGCTATGCTCAGGAAAGCCGGTTTGGTAAAAAGCATGCGCGGGGCTAAGGGGGGTTATTTCCTGGCCCGGGAGCCCTCAGAAATAAGAGTAGGTGATGTTATCCGCACCCTGGAGGGTCCCATTGCACCCGTACACTGTGTCAGCGAAATCGATCCCGGCAACTGCAACAAAGCCGATTACTGCATAACACGGACAGTATGGGAGAGAGTGCGGGACGGGATTGCCGGGGTGCTTGACTCCATTACCCTGGCGGATTTGTGCCGGGAGGCCGAAGAGACCAACAAATGTTGAGGCTGGTTAACGTATAAAAAGACCTATGGGGAGGTATTGTAATGTATACAGAAAAAGTAATGGACCATTTTGAAAACCCCAGGAATGTCGGGGAGATGGCTGACGCAAACGGCATTGGGGAGGTAGGCAATTCGACTTGCGGTGATATCACCAAGATATTTCTCAAAATCGAGGATAACATTATTAAAGATATAAAATTTAAGACCTTTGGCTGTGCCGCAGCAGTAGCTTCAAGCAGTATGCTGACAGAAATGGCAAAGGGGAAAACTATTGAGGAAGCGCTGATAATTACCGATACGATGGTGGCAAAAGAACTGGACGGGCTGCCGCCGCAGAAACTGCATTGTTCCAACATGGCGGCGCAAGCTATGCACGCGGCAATAGATGATTTCAGAAAAAAACAAGGTGCGTGATCCTTTGACAGATAAAAAAAAGGTTATTGTTGCGATGAGCGGCGGTGTAGACAGTTCTGTCACCGCCGCCCTGTTATTAGAGCAGGGTTATGATGTGTCCGGTGTGACGATGCAGATTTGGGATGCCGGCCGGGCGGAAAATGGGGATGAGCGCTGCGGCCGCTGTTCCCTGGCAGCCGTTGAGGATGCCAGGAGTGTGGCAGTCAAGCTCGGGATCCCTTTTTACGTGATGAATTTACGTAATATTTTTGCGGAAAAGGTAATCGGTTATTTTACGGACGAATACCTGCGTGGGCGCACGCCCAATCCCTGCATTGCCTGCAATAAACACGTGAAATTTGCGGCGCTGCTTGATCAGGTGCTGAACCTGGGCGGTCATTACATAGCCACCGGCCATTACGCCAGACTGGGATTCAGTGAAAGATACGGGCGCTACACGCTGCGGCGACCGGTTGACCGGAAAAAGGATCAGACCTATGTGCTGTATGGTCTGACCCAGCGCCAGCTTGCCCATACTTTAATGCCCCTTGGGGAATATACCAAAGACCAGGTGAGGAAAATGGCTGCGGACATTGGCCTGCAGGTGGCGGACAAGGCTGAAAGCCAGGAAATATGTTTTGTGCTGGACGATAATTACCGTAATTTTTTACGTGAAAAGACCAGGGACATCAAACCCGGTCCCTTTGTAAACATGCAGGGGAAAATTATCGGGGAGCACAAGGGTATACCCTTTTATACCATCGGCCAGCGCAGAGGTCTCGGCGTCTCGGCGGGTGAAAGGCTTTACGTAATAAAAATTGACCCGGTTCATAACGCCATTACCCTGGGGCCGGAAGAAGCGGTCTTTGGTTCTGATTTAATCGCG
>JAQVLS010000015.1 GCA_028704035.1 Desulfotomaculaceae bacterium
GTGTCAGGTATGTCTCTCGGGCCCTGGCAGGCGCCGGCCAGGAACAAGCCGCCGGTCATGGTTTCAACAGGCCTTAATTTCGGGTGCGCTTCCTGGAAGAAACCATCCTTATCTGTCGGACAACCAACTAGCTGGGCAATCTTGTTCGAATCTTCGCTCGGCACCATGGCTGTGGCCAGCACGACCAGATCGGCCTCTACTGTAACCGGTCTTCCTAACAGGGTATCGGTTCCCATAACGATCAGCTTGTCGCCTGATTCGTATATCTTGGATACCCTGCCTCTGATATACTGGGCACCTTCTTCGACAGTGCGCCTGTAAAATTCATCATAAGCCTTACCCGGTGTGCGCACGTCCATGTAAAAGATATACGCGCTAGAGCCCTCGATTTTATCAATTACCTGGTGGGCATGCTTGGCCGTGTACATACAGCAGGCACGCGAACAATATTCCTTGCCTTTGGCCTCGTCCCTGGAGCCCACGCATTTGATAAATACCACTGTTTTGGGCTCTTTACCGTCTGAGGGACGTATAATCTGACCCCCTGTCAGGCCGGATGCGTTTGACATGCGCTCAAAGTGCAGACCGGTTATAACATCTTTAAAACGTCCGTAACCATACTCACCGTAAGCTTCTTCCCAGTTGAAGAGGTCAAAGCCGGTAGCCATCACAATGGCGCCTACTTTTTCCGTAATGAACTCTTCTTTCTGCTCAAAATCAACCGCGCCGGTTGGGCAGATTTTCTTGCAGATACCGCATTTCCCTGTTTTGAAATAGCGGCAGTTTTCCGCGTCTATCACCGGCTTGTTGGGAACCGCCTGCGGGAAGTCAATGTAGATGCACTTCCTGTTGCCGATCCCGAGGTCGTATTCGCTCGGTACCTTGGTGGGGCATTTTTCCGTGCAGGTGCCGCAACCGGTACATAATTTATGGTCCACATAGCGTGGTTTTTGCTTAATGGTAACTTCAAAGTTTCCGATGTAACCGCTTATCTCTGTTACTTCACAGTAGGTCATTAACTGAATGTTAGGATGCTGCGCCGCAGCAACCATCTTTGGTGTGCTAATTCAGGCGGAGCAGTCAAGGGTGGGAAAAGTTTTGTCCAGCATGGCCATTTTCCCGCCTATGGTTGGCTCCCTTTCCACCAGGATCACCTGGTGCCCTGCGTCGGCAATATCTATGGCCACCTGCATGCCGGCGATTCCACCGCCGATTACAAGTGCCTTTTTAGTAACCGGGATATATGATTCAAACAGAGGTTCCACCCTGGAAACCTTTGCCAGGCCTCTTTTAATAAGGGCAATTGCTTTTTGAGTTGCGCCTTCCTTATCATCAGAGTGAACCCAGGTACATTGTTCGCGGATATTGGCCATCTCAAACATGTACGGATTCAATCCGGCCTTGGCGATTGTTTTGCGGAAGGTTGGTTCATGAAGCCTCGGTGTACAAGAGGCCACGACCACCCTATCCAGATTGTGTTCTTTGATAGCTTTTACAATCGTGTCCTGGCCCGGCTCCGAACACATATACTTGTAATCAGTAGCGTAAGCAACCCCCGGGAAATTTTTCGTTATTTCAACGACTTTCGGGACGTCAATTACACCTCCGATATTGGAGCCGCACCAGCAAACGAAAAGACCAATCCTCTTTGCCATATTACATCGCTCCCGTAAGGAATTAATTAACCAACCATACTCAATACCTTCTGGGTATCGGTAAAGTGCGTTTTAAACCCAAGTTCGTCCGGGCTTATGCCCAATGCCAAACCCAAGAGTTCGGTAAAATAAAATACCGGCATATCGTAGGTGGTTCCCAGTTGTTTATTTACACTCTTCTGGTGGTAGTCCAGATTAAGATGGCAGAACGGACAGGCCACCACCATACAATCAGCGCCTCTTTCTACCGCAGCTTTCAAGATCTTGTCAATCAACTTTACTGCAATATTCAGATTGGAGACACCCAGAGACGCCCCGCAGCATTCGGTCTTATGAGCCCAGTCCAGTGCTTCGGCGCCGGCCAGTGTCATCATGTTATCCATAAACATGGGGTTTTCCGGATCGTCAAAGCCGGTGATCTCAGGTGGCCTGACCAGCAGACAACCGTAATAGGAGGCAACCTTCAGGCCGTTCAGCGGTTTGACAATTTGGGCTTTAACAGCTTCCGGATCCACTAAGCCGATCGCTTCCACCAGTGATTTTACCTTAAGAGTTCCCTTGTATTCTTTGCCGGTTATCTTGTTTACTTTATCTCTGGTTTCTTTATTCTCGGTCATTCTTATGTTGGCATGCGCCAGCTGCTGGTAGCAGGCTGCGCATCCTGTAGTTACTTCCCCTATGCCCATGCCTTCAGCTATAGCCAGGCTACGCGCCGGCAGAGCAATGTTTAGCAGGTGACTTTTACCGTGCGACGCTGTGGCTCCGCAACAGCTCCAGTCCGGTATCGTAACCAGTTCCATACCGAGTTTTTTAGCTACTGCATGGGTTGATAACTCGTATTCCTTGCCGGTACCGTGGTAACTGCATCCCGGAAAGTAAGCGTATCTCATTTCACACCACCTTCCATTTTGCGTACTTCTGCAAATATACGGGCAACCTCCGCCGCGCCTTGTACCTTGGATGGCATAAGCTTGAGTTTGCCTCTCTGGAACATGGGCAGTCCCATGTCCGCGCCATTAAATAATTTTCCGCTTTTTAAATTGTTTTGCATAACCAACCCGACTTCATAGGTCCGCCCATATTTTTCAACTGTGCTGAGTAGCGCGTTGTACATAACCTCCACGTACTTGGCTTTTCCAGCCGGTGCGGTGCCGCTTCTACCCGCCATAATCCGGAGGCTTTCCATCACATGGGCGATTTCCACATTGCATGGGCAACGGGTTGAACAGGTGGAGCAGGAAGAGCAGATCCAGATCGTATTGCTCTTTAGCAGCGCATCTTTCATGCCGAGCTGGACCATGCGAATAACCTGATGCGGTGGGTAATCCATTTCAAAAGCTAACGGGCAGCCAGCGGTGCACTTGCCGCACTGGTAGCATTTTTGCACAGGTTGTCCGCTCTCAACACCTATTTGCTCGATAAAATCCGCATTCTTTGAAATTGATTCATTTACATTAATTGATTCCATAACAGACCCCTCTTCGCAGAAAAATCTTAACCAAAAGGGCGATCCTTACTCGATCACTAAGGTCGCATAAAAATATTTAGTTTTGTTACGTGATATCGCTCACCTGCCATTCACCAAAAAAAAATAATATAAACCAAGTAATACAACACTTAAAAATACTGAAAGGTCTACAAAAGATCATTGATTTTTTAATTAACTAATAAATCAGATTAATTTAAGACCTGTTGATATTATAAAATGTTTAAGACGATGTGTCCAGAGCAGTATCCTACGAATATGAATGGTTATTATTATATAATCTGGAGGATTGCTGCACGGCAGTATGACTGTGGAACTTTACAATTATACTGCTCATTAAAATAAATGTAAATTCTTTTAAACTACATAATTTACCTTATATGTTTAAGAAGGCAGACTATATAGCCTGCCACGAAGTATTACTTCCATATTCTCATTAGCCATGATCTCAAGAATGACGGAAGTTTCACAAAATATATACGCAAGGATAATCACATCCCTTCATTAGGTTAGCTGTTAATATATTATTTCAGACCCTGCCTAAATGTGCTATTTTTTTTGCGTCAACCATGTGCCATATATTAACATCACAGTCAGCGCTCCCTATTGTTTTCCAGCCATTCAGCAATTTTTTTAGCGATAAAATCTACATCTCCCCTGAGGTGCCGCTTGACTGGGAGAGAAACAAGAAATTGCCTGCCGTAGTTCTTATTGAGGAGCCGCCCGTCCAGGACAACCACACAGCCACTGTCTCTGCTGCTTCTGATTAGCCTGCCAAATCCCTGTTTGAAACGTATAATAGCCTCGGGCACACTTAATAACTTAAAACCGTCTTTACCCCGCCTGGACAGATCCTCTAGGCGGGCTTCAATAATCGGCACGGAGGGTGAGGAAAAAGGCAATTTAACAATAATGACACAGGTCAGGGCATCACCCGGCACATCGATTCCCTCCCAAAAACTTAATGAGCCGAATAAAGCTGATCTATCCCCTCCTGTAAACTCCTCCAGCAGACGTGACCTGCTGCCGTCTATGCCGTGACCCAGCAGGCAGATATCGTCATTCTCCAAAAGCGGTTTCAACCGCCTGTAGGTCTCACGAAGGATTCTATGTGAAGTAAACAATACCAGCGTCCTGCCGCCGGTGGCTAAGATCAATTTGTAAAGAGCGTTTTCAATTTTCTTCAGATAAATATCATCATCCACTGCGCCCTGTACCGGCAGATCACGATTTATGCAAAGCATTACCTGGTGGTCATAAGAAAAGGGAGAATTAAAGCTGGCTTTTAACAGCCTTTCCGCACTCAGGTATTTAAGCCCGGTCCTTTCAATAATATGGCCGAAACCCTCATTTACTGTAAGCGTGGCAGAAGTTAGGATGACTGTTTCCTTATTTTTAAATAAGCGGTCAAATAAAAGCGTTCCCACATCGACAGGGGCGGCATTTAAGGAGCAATTCCTGTTTGCGGCGCGAGTACTGACTTCCATATCTGCCCAGTAAACAAACCCCGTGTCAATACTATCTAATATGAAATGCAGGTCTGTCGCCCAGACCTCACCCGCCAGACTAAGGCCGGCAGTATCTCGCAGTTCTCCTGCCCATGCTTCATCAGAGATTGACCATATTTCCATAAGGCCGGCGCAGGCTTTAATATCACCAGTAAATCTACGCAACAGATGGACGCATCTCCTGCCGTTTTCCAGGAATACTTCGTAGCTGTCGTCTGCCAGGGGCAATCTGAGGGATATGCTGCTGAAACTGTACCCTGTATTCGCTGCGCTGCCCAAAATCATCTCATAAAGGTGCTCAAAAAAACGACGCGTGCTTTCAAGCAGTTCCAACCTGGTCTCTTGTGCGTTTTTTAGCAGTTCGAACCATTTGGCGCCATCGGCCGGCGGAAGCTTTTCTGCAAGTTTGGCCAGGTCTCTGCCTGCTATCCACAGCCACCTGTTAAATGCTTTTTTATTGAACTGTATTCCCAGGTTGGTGGTAGCTGATTTTTCAATGTGATGCGCTTCGTCGATGACTAAAGGTCCGAATGAAGGCAGCACCCTGTTATCGGCCTTGATATCAGAAAAAAGCAGTGAGTGATTCGTGATGATCAGGTCGGCGTTTTCAGCGTTCTTTCTAGCCCGGTTGACAAAGCAATCTTTCTGGTACGGGCAGCGCAGCCCCAAACAACCGTCGGTCTCTCCGCAGATAGTCAGCCAGATATCACTTTCCGCCTGATTGGTGTTTAACTCGCCTCTGTCACCGGTTTCGGTAATGTTAAGCCATAACAGCACCCTGGCAAAAAAAGCTGCTTCGTTAGGCTGGCGCGTGCTGTCTAATGCGCCAAACCATCTGCGCAGGCAAATATAATTCTGCCGTCCTTTGGCCAGCGCAGCATGGAAAGGCTCTTTAATTATTTCAGAAAGCATGGGGATATCTTTAAGCCATAACTGTTCCTGCAGGTTGATTGTGTGCGTGGCTACTAAAACTCTTTCTTTGTTTTTAATGCTCCACAGTATCGCCGGCATTAAATAAGCAATGGACTTACCGACACCCGTCCCAGCCTCCATCAGCAAAAATTTGCCCTCGTTCAGAGCGCGGGTAACATTACATACCATTGCTTCTTGCTGGGGACGGTATTCGTATGCCGGAAGCACATCCGCCAGCGGTCCGCCTTCTTCTATTAGTGAAACCACATCATCTTGTTCAAGTATTGTTTTTTCTAAGGATGGACCCCTGGCAAGCCTGAGATAATGATTATCTTTTTCCGCCACGCGGCGCTGATACGATACACGTATTATTTTCTTGTCCGGAAATTTTTTTAAAAGTTCCTTTGTGAGATCGTTTATCGGCACACTCCATGCTGAATTTGCATCATAAAGCATTTTATTTAACTGGATCAAAATGCCGGGATCCAGTCCGTGTAATTGCCTTAGCAGCATAATCATAAGGCTGGCTGTTGCCAGCGCATCCTGAAGAGCCCTATGACTGTCTCCGGTATTGATATCCAGCTTGGAACAAAGTGAACCTAGGCGGTAATTAACCGCATCGGGTACTAAAAGACGTGCTAGTTCAACCGTATCATAATGGGGGTTGTCAAAGGGAAGCCCGCGCGCGGCTGACAGAAAGTCAAGATCAAAAAGGATGTTATGCCCTACTATGGCGTCATTGCCTATATAATCAACCACATCGCCGATAACTTCAGTGATTGGCGGCGCATCAGCCAGGGCGCCGTCGTCAATGCCGGTAAGTCTTTTAATCTTTAACGGCAGCGTCATACCAGGATTGACCATGGTGTGGTACTTCCCTACAATTTCACCCTGATGAACCTTAACCAGGCCTATTTCGATGATCCTGTCCGCCATGGGATTGAGGCCCGTTGTTTCTAGGTCGCAAACAACATAATTTATTTCCATTTTAAGCCTCGTATATAAAAAAATATATTTGTCGCAAGGTAATATTATATGCTTACAACCGCTTTGTCAAAAGGTTTCCATATGAGTCGCGGGACATTGGTCGTAAGTCGCAGTATGTTTCAACATCATTGATAATGAAATATGGTTTTCCCGAAACGCAAAACCCCGGTATATGCCGGGGTCGCAAAAACTTGAAAAATACAACAAATAACCCCGGCTTATGCCGGGATTAAATAGTGACGTATGTTATTCTTCCTCTACTGTAACCTTGACCATTTTGTCACCCTGTTTGATCTGGTCCACAACATCCATACCATTGACAACCCTGCCAAAAACGGTATGTACACTGTCCAGGTGCGGAAAAGCGTCATAGCAGATGAAAAACTGGCTGCCCCCGGTATCCCTGCCGGCGTGCGCCATTGAAAGGGAGCCGCGCAGGTGCTTGTTGGGGTTAATCTCGCATTTAATTTTATAACCCGGACCGCCTGTACCGCGGCCTTGCGGGCACCCGCCCTGCGCTACAAATCCCGGTAACACCCTGTGGAAGATGAGACCGTCATAAAATCCCTTGTTAATCAACGATACAAAATTGGCTACCGTGTTTGGCGCGTCCTTTTCAAAAAGTTCGATTTCGATATTTCCTTTTTTAGTTTCAATAACTGCCTTTTTCAAAAAAGCACCTCTTTTTTTAGAATTCCAGGCTTTCACCCGGGGCAATAACCGCAACCTTACTTGTGGTATTTGATTCTACTGTCGATTTAAATTTTAAAGGATCCTGTTCGATCAGCGGGAAGGTGTTATAGTGCATGGGAATGACCAGGCCCGGCTTGAGCATTTTTACCGCTTCGAGGGCGTCCTCTGGACCCATTGTATAATTATCTCCGATGGGGACCATGGCCAGGTCGATCTTGTTCAGCCTGCCAATCAGTTCCATATCTCCAAAAAGACCTGTATCGCCGCTGTGGTAAATGGTTTTACCGTCCAGTGTAAAGACAAAACCGCACGGTGTCCCGAGGTATTCCAGCGGGCATTCCTCGCCGTAGCCGGAACCATGCCAGGCGGGTGTAAGTTTGATTTTTACGCCGTCAAATATGTGGCTGCCGCCTATATGCATGCCGTGGGCATTTGCTCCTTTATTCGAGCAGAAAACGGCCAGTTCATGAACGGAAACCACTGTTCCCTTGGACTGTTTGGCGATCGATAATGTATCGCCAAAATGGTCCCCGTGTCCATGGCTGACCAGAATCAGATCGGCTTTTATGTCTTTTGGATCATTTTTCGCCGTCGGGTTTCCGGTCAAAAAAGGGTCAATAACTATTTTTTTACTGCCTTCAATAAAAAATCCGGCGTGACCCAAAAAGGTTATTCTCACTATTTCATCTCCTCCCTGTGTTATTCTTTTAAATTATACCAAAAATTATTAATATTTCACTCCTTTTCCAGGAATAAAACAAAATTGCGTCGTTTAAGACGCAATTACAGAAACAAAAATATATTGAAAATATGACTATATCTTTTTTAAATCAGCAATAATCCAATTAATAATATTGTCCGAAGCGGTATATGGGTCAACTTTCCTATCTGCCACTTTTTCCAGAAGATCGCTGACACGGCCCGGCCGGTTTACCTCCTCCTGGACCAACCGCTGCCACTGGTGATTTACTATATCGAGTGTTTCATTCTTGGTCCTTTCCCTGCGTCTTTCGGCAAAGAAACCTTTTTCATTAAGATAGTTGCGGTGAATTCCTATCGCTTTCAGAAGTTCAGCTATTCCTTCGCTTTTGTTCAAATTGGAAGTTGGTTTGACCGGAGGTCGCCACTTTATATGGTCGTCCTGCATGTCCAGCATTAAATTTACTTCCAGTATAAGCGTGTCAGTGCCGGGCATATCGCATTTGTTTATGGCAAAAATATCAGCTATCTCCATTATGCCGGCTTTCATGGACTGGATGCTGTCACCGGCGCCAGGCGTTAGTACCACCACTGTGGTATCCGCGATGTACATGATATCCAGCTCAGATTGGCCGACGCCCACCGTCTCAATAATTATCCAGTCCATCCCAAAAGCGTCAATTACCTTGACCACTTCTTTTGTGGTTTTGGCTAAACCGCCGAGGCTGCCCCTGGTAGCCATGCTACGGACAAAAACTCCGTTGTCCATGGCATGTTCATTCATGCGAATGCGGTCCCCAAGAAAAGCGCCGCCGGAAAAGGGACTTGAAGGATCAACCGCTATGACTCCCACTGTTTGATCGCGCTTCCTGATTTCACGCACAATGCTGTCAACAAGAGAACTTTTTCCTGCGCCAGGTGATCCGGTCAAGCCTAATATATAGGCGCGCCCGGTATGTGGATGCAACTTGCGCAGAACTTCCTCCTTATCAGGCAGACTGTCTTCTACCAGAGAAATAAGTCTGGCTAGCATCCGGTGCTCCCCATCCCAAAATCCTTGTGGTATTTCTGCCAAAAATACACCCCCCAGTACAAATAATTGAAACACTCCTTAAAAGTTCAGAAAAATAAATATTCTTTGTATATATTCTTTGTAAAATATATTTTTCCTTTAAAGTAAATTAACTTTTGCTAATTAAAGACAGACATAAATAAATAATATTATAAATGTATAAGCTTTCCAAAATCTATTTGTTATTTAAGTTCTGAAAAGTATTTTTCAGCCGCGACTGCAGCTATGGCCCCGTCGGCAACAGCCGTTACCACCTGGCGAAGCAGTTTCTGACGGACATCCCCGGCAGCGAAAATGCCTTTCTGCGAAGTCTGCATGTTTTCATCCGTTATTATATAGCCCTTCTCATCAATTATAACTAGGTCTTTTAATAAAAGCGAATTAGGAGTGCTGCCTACATAAATAAACACACCGTCTACATTTAATAATGTCTTGCTGCTGTCACGCACATCCCTGACACGTATAGCTTCAACTAAATTCTTGCCCAATATCTCATCTGCCACCCCATGCCAGATAAATTCAATTTTTTGATTTTGAAATGCTCTTTGCTGTAATATTTTTGTTGCCCGCAGTTCTTCCCTGCGGTGAATAACAAAAACTTTTTCTGCGAACCTAGTCAAGAAAATAGCCTCTTCCACAGCAGCATCGCCGCCGCCGACAACCGCAACCCTTTTACCGCGGAAGAAGGCCCCGTCACAGGTGGCGCAGTAAGAAACCCCACGGCCGACTAATTCTTTTTCTCCTTTTATACCCAGCATCTGCGGCTGTACGCCTGAGGCCAGTATGATCACACCGGTTATGATTTCGCCGTAGTCAGTTTTCAAGTAAAATTCTTTGTCATTAGTTTCAATTTTTTCTACATTCGCCGATAAAATTTGGCAACCAAAACGCGCCGCCTGTTTTTCCATCTGGATCATCAAATCCGGGCCGCTTATACCCTCGCTGAAACCGGGGTAATTTTCTATCAGGTTGGTGCCGATAACGAGACCGCCAGGAACTCCACGCTCCAAAAGAACGGTATCCATAGACGCCCTTGCCGCATATATCCCGGCAGTAAGTCCTGCGGGACCGCCTCCGATGATTACAAGCTCTTTTCTATCCATATTTTCACCCTCCGACAAATATGTACTATCAGCAATTTTTACTATAATCTTATCTTACTGTTATTAAAAATATTTTTTGCCGGCGCCACATCAGCGTAATAAAAAAATTCCTTTAAGGAGTTTTATAGCTCTGAATAATATATTGAAAGGTTTGGCTGGGGCGGCTGGATTCGAACCAACGAAATGCCGGAGTCAGAGTCCGGTGCCTTACCGCTTGGCGACGCCCCAATGTGAGCCATCTATAAAATACTTAAGTGCATATACTTTTAAGTATATTTTCCATAACCTTGTCAATGTCCTGGTCTCCGTCGATATTCCGGAGGAGTCCTTTTGTCTCATAATAATCAATAAGAGGTTTGGTACTTGCCTCATATATATAAAGACGGTTGTTTACCGCAGTTTCGTTATCATCACTGCGCTGATATAGCTCACCACCGCAATTGTCGCAGATCTTTTCCGCCTGGGGCTTCTTAAATGATACATGGTAGCTTGCCCCACAGGAACGGCAGATGCGGCGCCCGGTAGCCCGTTCTACAAGTTTTTCACGTGGTACAACAATATTAATAACACCATTGAGGCTGAGCCCAATCGACTTCAGCATTTCATCAAGCTCTTCAGCCTGAACAACATTCCGCGGAAAACCGTCCAGCAAAAAACCGCATACACTATCAGACTGTGTGAAACGCTCCTTAACCATACCTACAACCACATAATCGGGTACAAGCTCGCCTTTATCCATATACTCCTTGGCTTTTAACCCCATTTCAGTGCCTTCTTTAATGGCCGATCTAAACATGTCACCTGTTGAGATATGTGTTATACCCAATTTTTTTACCAGCGTTTCAGCCTGAGTCCCTTTCCCTGCTCCGGGGGGTCCCATAATTAAAAAATTCACAATCTATCCCTCACAAAATATTTTGATTGTTCTGGAAAACCAAACTTATTATAACATGTAAGTTTTTTCTCTGATAGTGAAAGACGCTAGTTTTCACTATAAAAAAAGCGCACATTTAATATATCTTTTACAATTACTCTAAAAAAACCCGCGGATTAAAAAAATTTCCCCCCGCAGGCAGTGTTAGTGTCAATGGTCGGGGCAACACGACTTGAACGTGCGACCTCACGGTCCCGAACCGTGCGCTCTACCAAACTGAGCTATGCCCCGTTAAACCTTTATGACGCAAAAATAATTTTGTCATAGTCCACTGAAAAAGTCAAGTATTAAAAGCAGCTGTTGTAATTTTAAAGGGTTTAAACTAAAATGTGTCGAAAGCTTAGTGTTATTATCAACATAAAGGGGGGAGATAATTTGCCCGAATCTCAATCAAATGTTCTTTCAAACATAGTCCTTATAGTATATGTGATTATCTCGCTTGCCGCAGTAATTTGGGTATGTAAAGACACACGTAGAAAAGGCCGGCCATTGTCCGAGACTATAGGTTGGGCCATCTTTATGACACCACCTTTGTTTCCGATGGCTATTGTGACATACTTTTTTTTCCGCAAGAAAAATTTTTTTGATTGAGAAAGCACCATAGCCTTTATCTGGTTTTGGGAGCAACGCTACCAGCACCCCGTTTAGAGCAGGTTCTTTCCCCTCAGTCCCTCCATGAAAGCTTTTTGGGCGACAGTCTGCATATTCACATCTAAAAAAAGAGGTATATATTGTCAGACCGCTGGAATATAATAATTCAAAAATATGTTATGATAAAAAAGGAAATAATACTAAATTAAGTAGGTGTCATGATTGCAAATCATAGCTCTGGTTGGGCCAAGCGGCACTGGTAAAAGCCACAGGGCGACAGGTATTGCCCACCAGCTTGAAGCGCAGGCGATTATTGATGACGGTCTTTTGATCCAGGGAAACCGCATCCTTGCGGGATCATCAGCCAAACGGCAGCCGACAAGAATTGG
Organism: Desulfotomaculaceae bacterium; assembly: GCA_028704035.1. Taxonomy (GTDB): domain Bacteria; phylum Bacillota; class Desulfotomaculia; order Desulfotomaculales; family Pelotomaculaceae; genus Syntrophopropionicum. The sequence goes on from JAQVLS010000015.1 coordinate 12,030, forward strand.
AGCGATTAAATCAGCGCTTTTCCTAGAGGAAGATAAGGTTCATGAAATTAAAAAAGCCATTTCTGATCTCGCTCCTGCTAAAATACTGATACTGGGCACATCTAAGGAAATGGCCGAAAAAATAGCGTTACGGCTCGGGTTGCCTGCCCCATCTAAATTTTTAAATATCGAGGATGTCGCCAGCGAAAAGGAAATAAGGAAGGCGAAGTATCTCCGGACACAGTTCAGCAAACATGTTATACCCGCTCCTACCCTGGAAGTAAAGAAAAGTTTCCCCGGCACACTTGTTGACCCATTGCAAGTGTTTTTAAGGAAAAGAGGTGTTTCCGGTAAAAAGGACTGGCTTGAACAGTCAATTATTCGCCCTACATTTACTTTTCATGGCAAGCTGTCCATCTCTAATCACGCCCTTGAAGCTATCGCCGGGCATGCTGCTAAATTAGTGAATGGGGTTAATCAGGCCGGAAAGATCAATATACGTGTAGAGCAAGAGGGTGTTGTAACGATTGATATTGCACCAGTGCTGACCTACGGCTACCCCCTCCACGTAATAGCCTCAGAAATTCAGGAACGGATTATAGCCGCTGTGGAGGAAATGACAGGGTTGCAGGTGCAAATGGTTAATGTGCAGGTAAAAGGTCTGAGTCTTGAGAAAAATACTGTTACTAAGGCGACCGTTTAGGTCGCCTTAGGTTTCTGCGACAGGCAGTCGCACCTGTCCCAATAATATATTTTTTCCTCCTGCTCTATTTAATAACTGGTTGCGAAAACGTGGTTCCCAATTCTGGTGATCACCGGCAGCGTCCGGATCCATTTGTCACTGCTTATGTCAGGATTGTAAAAAAAGAGCGCTCCATTGCTGGGATCTTCCCCGGACATAGCTTGCAACGCTGCCCGCACAGCCCTTTCATCGGGTTCCAGGTTGATGGAACCGTCGCCAACGGGGGAAAATTGGTAAACACGTTTATTATTCTGGAAAACCACATCGTGTATGGTTTTGGGGAAATGTGGGCTGGCTAGCCTGTTTAAAATAACAGCACCTACCGCCACCTGTCCTTCAAAGCTTTCACCCCTTGCTTCCGCGTGGATCAATCTTGCTAGAAGCATTATTTCCTCCCTGGACATTTTCCCCAGAGAAATACCTTCGTCAGCGGCAGCCGCAGCCGGCAATAACAAGATTTCTCCGGGTAAAATCAAGCTGTTTTTCAGCTGGTTGGCTTTCATTAGTTCGTCGAGTGCTATCCTGTATTTCGACGCAATATCAGAAAGAGTGTCGCCATTGCGGACAGTATGCCTTTCCATAGTAGAATCGGAGCGGTTTATATTTATGTTTTTTGAGCTCTGTGAACACTCGCCAATAGGCGTAAATACGCTTAAAGAAAACACCGTTAAAGTTAGGAACACCAGCTTTAGAACGTTCTTTTGAACCAATTTTTTCATTATTTTCTCCTTTCCCGATTCCAGAGAATATTTTTGCTCAGAGAAAATTTTATATACATACAATTTTTATCTGCACAGTAGTATCTGCATATTAAAGAATAAAATACCACCCTATCCCTAAGGTGGTATTTTTGAAAAAGTTGCGCAAATATTAGTACTTTAAGTTCTTTTCTTTTCGCCGCACGGCGCGTATATCAATGTCAACTGTCAAGCGGTAGGGACTGCACATTTCCAGCAATCTGGACGTGGTTCTCTCTCCCAGATATTCTGTAATTTCGTCGAGTTTAATGTTTGTGGTAACAATAACAGGCAGACGCTGGTTCAAGCGATAATTAATAATGGAATATATCTTGTTCTTAGTCCACTCGGTGTAATTATGCGCGCCCAGGTCGTCAAGCACCAGCAGGGGTACCTGCCTGGCGGTATCCAACAGTTGAAACTCGGAAAGCTGATCCGGGCTCCGTCCCGGATCATAGGTCGAGCGAATCTTGTCCAGCAGGTCTGATATCTCTACAAAAAGCGTTAATCGCCCATATTTTATTAATGCATTCGCAATACTGCAGGCCAGGTAGGTTTTTCCGCTACCGACTTTGCCCGTAAATAACAGCCCGTCAGTTCTGGGGTTTTCTAAAAATTTTTTAATAAAGCCCCCCCCAGCTTTGTGGGCAATTTTCGCCAGTTCCAAACTAGAAAGCCCTGTTTCGGGATCAGTAAAATTTTTGGCGTAATATTTGAAATCAAATTCATCAAGCGAACAATTTATAAAATTTTCTGGCAGGTTGGCATGCCTAATCAAGTTTTTTAAAGATGACTGCTTTACACAGTTGCAGGCCACAGCCGTCTCGTCATTTAGAATAACAATGCCCCGATCTCCACAAAATTCACAGGTCACACTAATAATACCTGCCTTTCTCTATAATAGTTGGCAGTGCGGCGAATATAAATATTATGCTTTATTATACAGCGATCTAATAAAAGCCTTTTCTTTTGAATCTTTCACAGTGGTCTGCAAATCCTTTGCCGTACCCTGCTGAGATTTTAGCGGGCGGCTGGCTGAACGACGCTTCAGAAAATCCTGGTCATACTCCGTTATGGCTTCAAGGGTTTGCAGGTTGTTCTTTTTCCATTCTATCAAGATGCTGTTAATATATTTAAAATTATGTTTGCCTCTTAAAACAGCTCTCTTTAAAGCTTCAATTACCAGAAACGATTCCGCCTCTCCGGCCCATATATGAATTTGATCCACCTCGATGGGGGACAGCGGCCTGCCGAACTCCTTTTCGAAGGTAGAAATCAATCCCGTTGGTTTGTCACGCAATTTGCTATTCAGAAAATCATTTTTCATGGAAGCTGCTTTTATCAGATTTTCTGATTCAACAATCTCCCTGGCCCTGGTACTGGCCCATACATCTGAAACCTTTAGAAATAGCGGCTCGAAATCATATCCTTCAAATATCACGTTAGTATTTTTATCGCAGTATTCACTGACAGCAATAATTTCTTTTTCTAACAAGTCAGTCAGTTCTTTTTTTATCTTTGTGGGGTCTGACTCCATCACCTCTGCAATGGTCTCAGGCGCCGGGTAGTAATTTTTCTCTTCTATCTTAAATCTTATTAAATGAATTAAAAGCATCATTTGAAAATCAGTGATGCCAATACGGCTGTATATTTTAATAAGCATACTGGGGATAAAGGTAAATCCCTCCAGTACCAGGTCTGCGCCAAAGGTAGCGGTTATGTTGACTTTATGGTCACATTTAATAATATTCTCGTTTAAATTTTTGGTCATTTGACCTTGCCTCATCCTTTTGTCATGTTCATATTTGGTGGCATTGTTGTAGCCTTTTCCATTTGAAAAAATTTATTATCAGCAAGTCTTGATAAACATTAATTCAACTTAATCACTCCCTCTTCCTGCTCCCACGCTAAAAACAAAAATGGCCTTAATGGCCAAATACTGCAGTTGTATGATATTTCAATCTTTTTGTCTATTTTCAAGGCTGAACACAAATTATTTTATTGCATCGACTATCTCTTTTTTGAGTCCTTTGTATTTATTCAGCCAGCAGAGTCGCTCCGCGCGGAGTTTTGCCACGCGGTTCTGGTAATCTGTTTCATCAAAATAATTTATCGGGTTGTATCCGGTTATGTCAATTTCAGGCATCTCCACCGGTACCTGATAGTGCCAGTCCGGATCAATAGCCCACCTGATGTTACCTTTGGCGATGTGTTTCATCAAGTCGGTCGAAATTTTAATAGAGATCTTTTCGCCCAGTTTTTTACCGCCCTTGCCTATGCTCCCAGTGTTCAACAGGTAGCATTCAATATCAGGATTTTCTCTGAGAATGT